>CALRTD020000138.1:0-9338 GCA_943371015.1 Synechococcus sp. UW140
GAACCGCAACAATTCCGCATGTACACCACATCAGGCCAGCTGGTATTGAACCAGCGCATACAAGGCAGAAGCACCATAGATGTAAGCCATTTACCCGAAGGCATTTACCTACTCGAGCTGGAAACACCGCAAGGCATTGTGCATCAGAAACTCGTGCTGCAACGCTGATATTAAATGCAAGCAGTCACAAAATAAAGTCATCCATGATTAAACAACTGATTGCAACACTTTTCATAATTCTGGCTCCTGCTATTGCAGTGAGCCAGAATTATCGGGCATTACCTGATTCAAACGCTCATTGGCAGCTCATTAAAACGGTTGTAAATGGGCCTGGCAATTGGTACATAGAATATTCATATTATCAAACAGATTCACTTGACAACGATACTCTAATTTCCGGAGAGCAATATTCAAAACTGTTCATACATACTTCATCAATACCATTTACAGCTTACGCGGGTTGCTACCGTACAGATACAACTGGTAAAACATGGTGGATGAATGCCCAGGACACCCTGCCTTCATTGTTGGTAGATATTGCTGTACAGCAGGGTGATACGGTGTTTAACGTATTTGGATATGATAACACGGGTTCGCAAACTTACTATACACTTGTGGTAGATACTGTTAAGCCTTATGTGGCGTGGAATACGACTTTGAAAAGTATTTATTTAAGAAGTATTTCTCCGTTAGGTGGTAATCGGTTTTTATGGATTGAGTCGGTGGGTAGTTCGAACAGTTTTTTAAACCGAATTGCAACAGCATTTCCATCCACTAATCCGTGGTTGATATGTGCAGGGAATAATGATACTACCTGGTTTTACCGCGACGAAATGTATATCAATCCATGGTTCGGAGATATTCTTGATACATTACCTGCAATTTCGGGAGGATGTAGTTTGAATGCTTCTGTTTTTGTTGGAGTTGATGAGGCTGAGGATGATTATTTCCGCATCTACCCCAATCCCGCAACCACATCACTCACCCTCGCACCCGCTACAAACGAACCGCAGCAATTCCGCATGTACACCACATCAGGCCAGCTGGTATTGAACCAGCGCATACAAGGCCGAAACACCATAGATGTGAGCCATTTACCCGAAGGCATTTACCTGCTCGAACTGGAAACACCGCAAGGCATTGTGCATCAGAAACTCGTGCTGCAACGCTGAGAACCGGAAACGTTTGCAAGTGCATCGCGAAGCGTCTGAAAGTGCCCCCGAAACGGGTGTTTTTCTACCGGTTTTTCTCGTATTTTTGGGGCGATGCAATTCAAAGCCCAACAAATTGCGGCGCTTACCGGCGGCACTGTAGAAGGTGACGCGGAAGCGGCCGTTTCGCAACTTGCCAAGATTGAAGAAGGCGTTCCCGGTTCAATTACCTTCCTGTCGAACCCGCTGTATGCCCCGCACATCTATACCACCCGTGCCAGTATTGCCATTGTAAATGCTGATTTTGTGCCCGAACAGGCATTGCCGCAAACGCTCACGCTTATCCGCGTTGCCGATGCGCGTCAGGCTTTTGCGCAGTTGCTGGATGCCTACAACCAGTTTCGGTTCAGCAAAACGGGTATTGATGCTTCGGCGGTAATTTCGGCTTCGGCTAAGATTGGTGCCAATGTGTTTATTGGCCCGCTGGCTGTAGTGAGCGATCATGCCGTAATTGGCGATAACTCCCGCATTCACGCACACGTATTTGTTGGCGAAGCTGCGAAAATTGGTAACAACACCATGCTCCACAGCGGCGTGAAAGTGTATCACGATTGCGTAATCGGCAACAACTGCATTGTGCAGGCCGGTGCCATTATCGGCGGCGATGGTTTTGGTTTTCAGCCCAACAGCGAAAACAACTACCAGAAAGTGCCGCACATCGGAAACGTGGTGCTCGAAGATCATGTTGAAATTGGTGCAAACACCACGATAGATCGCGCCACACTCGGCTCCACCATTATCCGCCGCGGTGCCAAGCTCGATAACCTGATTCAGATTGCACACAATGTTGAAGTTGGCGAAAACACCGTAATTGCTGCACAAACCGGCGTTGCCGGAAGTACAAAAATTGGCGCCAATTGCATGATTGGCGGACAAGTAGGCATTGTAGGACACCTTACCATTGGCAACGGCGCTAAGATTGCCGCGCAGTCGGGCATAGGCTCCAACATTGGCGAGAATGAAATCATGCAAGGCTCACCGGCTTTCGGCATCGGCGATTACAAACGTTCGTATGTGCTTTTCCGCGGACTGCCCGCACTGAACGATAAGGTGAAAGCCATCGAAAAACAACTCAACGGAAAATAAGCATCCTCTCTCTACACGATACAATGAGCAAAAAGCAACGCACACTTCTGGCTTCCTGCACCGTTTCGGGTGTTGGTTTGCACACCGGAAAACCCGTTAACCTTACGTTCAACCCGGCTCCCGAAAATCACGGCTTCAAATTCCGCCGCATTGATTTACCCGGACAACCGGTTATTGATGCCGATGTTGACAATGTGATTGACACCGCACGCGGCACAACGCTTGAGCAGAATGGCGGACGCGTAAGCACAGTTGAACATTCGCTGGCTGCGCTTATGGGTTGCGATCTCGACAACGTGCTCATTGATATTGACGGCCCTGAAGTCCCCATTATGGACGGCAGCGCATGGCCTTTTGTGCAAGCGCTCGAAGCTGTAGGCTTTGCTGAGCAGGATGCAGAACGGTATTACTTTGAGCTGAAAGAAAATCTCACCTACGAAGATTCGGTGAAGAAAGTGGAAATGCTTGCTGTTCCGCAAGATGAATTCCGTGTAACCGTAATGGTTGATTACAACAGCGAAATATTGGGCACACAACACGCCTCCATGTATAAGCTGGATGAGTTTAACAGCAACATAGCGCGCTGCCGCACGTTTGTGTTTATTCATGAACTCGAAGCATTGCTGCAGCACAACCTCATTAAAGGCGGCGATCTCGACAATGCCATTGTGCTTGTTGACAAAGAATTGCCGGCTGATAAATTGGATCACCTCCGCAAAGTATTTAACAAGCCAGATGTGGAAGTAAAAGGCCGCGGTGTGCTCAACAACACACAACTGCATTACTACAACGAGCCGGCGCGTCACAAACTGCTGGATATTGTTGGTGATCTAGCACTGGTTGGTGTACACATGAAGGTGCATATTCTTGCAGCGCGTCCCGGTCATGCCGGCAATGTAGATTTTGCCCGCAAGCTGAAAGAATTAGTAAAGAAAGAACGCACCAAAAAAACAGAAGTAAACTACGATCCGCAGGCACCGGCCATTTTTGATGTGCGCGAGATCATGAAAATTCTTCCGCACCGCCAGCCGTTCCTCATGGTTGATAAAATCACCGAAATCAGCGCTACGCATGTTATTGGTGTGAAAAACATAACCTTGACGGAGTTCTGGACACAAGGCCATTTTCCGGACGAACCAATTATGCCGGGTGTTTTGCTGGTAGAAGCAATGGCACAAACCGGCGGTGTACTTTGCCTGAAAACAGTTCCCGATCCGGAAAATTACCAGACTTACTTCCTGAAAATGGAAGCTGTGAAGTTTAAGCAAAAAGTTGTGCCGGGTGATTCGTGTGTGTTTAAGCTCGAACTTATTGACCCGATCCGCCGCGGACTCTGTCACATGAAAGGCACAACTTACGTCAACAACAAAGTAGTTGCCGAAGCCGATATGCTTGCACAAATTGTAAAAGTGCGCGGTATTGAGAAAAAAGAAGCACAACCTGCAAGTGTATGATTTCACCCCTCGCACATATTCATCCCGATGCGAAAATCGGAGCCAACGTAACTGTTGAGCCATTTGCCTACATACAGGGCGATGTGCAGATTGATGAAGGCACTTGGGTTGGCCCCAATGCAGTAATTATGGATGGTGCGCGCATCGGAAAGAATTGCCGCATTTTTCCGGGAGCGGTGATCAGCGCAATTCCGCAGGATCTCAAATTTTCGGGAGAAATTACAACTACCGAAATTGGGGATAACACAATTGTCCGCGAGTGCGTTACACTGAATCGCGGAACGGTAGATAAACACAAAACCGTAATCGGCAGCAACTGTTTGCTTATGGCGTACGTGCATGTTGGTCACGATAGTTTTGTTGGTAATAATGTAATACTTGCCAATTCAGTAAATCTTTCAGGACACGTTACCATTGAAGACTGGGCGATACTTGAAGGCTATGTTGGTGTTGGTCAGTTTGTGCGCATTGGCGCGCATTCATTCATTGGCGGACAAACAGGAGTACGTAAAAATGTACCCCCGTTTGTAAAAGCTGCACGTGAGCCGCTGGCTTATGTAGGAGTAAATAGTATAGGATTAAGTCGCCGCGGCTATTCGCGCGAGGCAATTACCAGTATCGAAGACATTTACCGCACACTTTATGTAAAAGGGTTAAATGTGTCGAATGCGATCAGTGTAATTGAGAAAGAAGCACCTGAATCGGCAGAGAAGGAGCAGATCCTTGCGTTTATCCGTAACTCGAAAGACGGAATTATTCGCGGGTTGGTTTGAGTTATTCGTTTTCTGTACCCTTTATTGGGTATGGATGATTACAACTTTTCTTAGTTCGTGTAGTAGAGAACAGAAAGTGTATAACCTCCGGCTTGACCAATGTGCGAGTTGTCTGAACCTCCGCTCGTACTTACCCAGGATTTGCTTCCTGTTCCGGGATCCATGATTTCAAGTTCGTAGTTGCTGCCGTTTTTCCTTTTCCCGCAAATTACGATGTAGTGATCATTGTTCACGTTAGCTAAAATCGGCCGTCCGGCATTCAGCTCGCGCGAAATTGCAGATTTGGCATAATCCCCAGAACTGTCGCTCCCTTTGAAATGATTGGTATTACTTCCGCTGCCGATAATATCGTCAATATCATTGATCTCGTCAGCATCAAATTTACGAAGAGCTTCAGCGTCGCCTTGTCCTTGTACAAAGTCACGAAGACTCGAATAGGGAGTCCCTCCTCTGGCAATGTGAATGCACCAACCGGAGGTGGCCCAACACACATTGCTCGTGGGTTGCAGAATTGTAGAAACGCCTATTTGAACCACATCAGTAATCGCCATTTGGATAACCTGCATTAGCTGTGCAGCATAACCGGGAGCAGAAAATGAAGCAGTGGCTCTTGGTGAAGTATGATGAGCTACACCTCTTACCGACTCATTGCCAGATGGCTGGTTTGTTTTCATTGGAAGTGGATCGTTATATCAAAAGTCAAACTTAGTCAGAGATTGTCAAAACTTTTTATTGATAATTCGAGAGCCGCCTGCTCATTGGAGTAGACGATTCTGTATTTGGCTTCATCTTTGTACCTTGTCTGAAACATAATTGTTCAGATGCGCTACTTTTCCTTTTTCCTCATCCTGCTTTTACCATTGCTAAAGGCCGATAATACGCCGGAGCCAATCCGCGTGCACACGTGGCTGAACGGGCATGTAGAGCGCTGGGATGTTGAAATAGGTGGAAAAGAAGGCTCATTTGAAATCGGCTTTAAAAACGATCCGAATACGTGGCGCTACATTTGCGGTGAAAGAGATGTATTGATTGAGACCTACTTCAAAGACCATTTCAGCCACTGGCAATATACAATCGACGGAAAAAGATACGATCTCGAAACACAGGCAATCGGATCGTGGACACGCTGGCAGCTCACCGGCGATTCGCTGGCCAAAGTGCGGATTGAAACATTTTATGGCGAAAGCTGGGATAACTGGCGTTTCGATACACCAACTCAAAACTGCGTAATTGCAACGCGCATTCACAAACGTTTTGAAGACTGGGAAGTAACCGGGCCGCACAACAAGCTCAGCGAAGCAGAGCAAATAGCTGCCACGTTCATGCCGATTATTATTGGCCGTATCCAGCAGAAGGGGTTGTTTAAGGATTAGGGGCTGGTGTTCTGGATTGCCTTGCTACGCTGGGTATGTGCTGGTTTTCTTTATTGCGACGTGATGGATCAAGTCGCAACAGGAGTTTTTTTCATTTTACACTTTCCATGCATTACTTTTCATTCCCGAAGGGCTTATCTTAGCGGCGTATGCAAATTGACCTCCAATCTGTTGGCAAGCGTTACAATCGTGAATGGATTTTCAGGAATGTAAATTACATTTTGCCTTCGGGTTCCTGTACTGTTTTTACCGGTGGTAACGGCTCCGGAAAGTCAACGTTGATGCAGGTTGTAGCTGGTAATCTCTTGCCGTCAGAAGGCAAAGTAGTTCGCGGTGATATTGCCGATGCTGATGTTTACCGCCACCTCAGCATTGCTGCACCTTATCTTGAACTGATGGAGGAATTTACCCTTGCCGAAAGCATCGAATTTCAGGCAAAGTTCAAAGCCTGGCGCGGCAATCTCAGCAATGCCGATGTGCTTTCGCTTTCTGGTTTGCAGCCTGCAGCGCACAAAGCCATTCGGCATTATTCGTCGGGTATGAAGCAGCGGGTGCGGTTGCTGCTCGCCATTTTAGCCGATACTCAATTGCTTTTGCTCGACGAGCCTTGCGCCAATCTTGATCATGCAGCTATGAAGTGGTATGCAGAATTGATTACTGCACATCTTGACGGGCGCACCGTTGTTGTATGCTCTAATCAGCAGCAGGAAGAATTTTTCTTCTGCAAAGAACAACTAAGTGTTGAGCAATTTAAATAAGCCGCAGCCCTGCTGGATAAATCCTGCTCTCTGCCTCAGGGAAACAAAAGCAGTACACAACACGAGTGAAAATAGCCCGATTTTGCTATATTTGCGCCTCATTCCTTATTAACGTTCAACTGATTAAACTTAATTCCAATGGCAGATACCGGTGATGTAAGCCTCGGTACGTTCCTCCGCTACAACGGTGAACTTGTTCAGGTTGTAGAATGGCAGCACAGAACACCCGGCAACCTTCGTGCTTTTTATCAGGGCAAAATGCGTGTGCTGAGCAACGGCAAACTCGTAGAAAATCGTTTCCGTTCAGGCGAAGGTGTTGAAATTGTATATGTAGAATATCGCAACCTTCAGTTCATTTACCCCGAAGACAACAACATCGTGGTAATGGATAAAGATACGTTCGACCAAACTTACCTCCCCAAAGAAATGGTGACCAACGGTCTCGAATTTCTGAAAGAAGGTATGGATGTAAAAGTTTGGTTTGAAAGCGACCAGCCCATTTCGGCCGAAGCTCCAACTTATGTAGAACTTCTGGTAACCTACACCGAGCCGGGCCTCAAAGGCGATACCGCTACCAACACCCTCAAGCCCGCAACCGTTGAAACCGGTGCCGAAGTGCGTGTTCCGCTTTTCGTAAACGAAGGCGATATGATTCGTATTGATACCCGCACCGCTTCGTATATCGAGCGCGTTAAACAATAACAGCTTTTACAGCGAATTAAAACTCTCCGAAGTCAGCACTGATTTCGGAGAGTTTTGTTTATGATACAGCGCATTTAACGAGCCTTAAATTCGGCAGTGTTCTGCTCTGTTGAACCGGTCAGCTTATTACCTTTGCAGATAATGAAAATCACACCGCACACACTTGCCAATGTTGCAGCTCTGCTTAATGCTGAGTTTGCCGGATCTGCCAACCTTTCTGTTACCGGTCTCAACGAAGTTCACATGGTTGAGCATGGCGACCTTATGTTTGTTGATCATCCGAAGTATTACGACAAGGCGCTGAGCAGTGCAGCTACTACAATCCTCATCAACAAAAAAGTTGATTGTCCGGAAGGCAAAGGCCTTATTTTTTGTGATGAGCCGTTTACAGCATTCAATCAATTGGTGCGTCATTTTCAGCCGCTGAACTACTCGCTTAAACCGGTAAGTGATTCGGCACTGGTGGGCGAGGGAACTGTGCTGCATCCGGGTGTTTACATTGGCAACAATGTAACAGTTGGCACCAACTGTGTGCTGATGCCCGGTGTTGTGCTGTATGATAATGTGGTAATTGGCAATGATGTTATTATTCATGCCGGAGCCATAATTGGCGGTCATGCCTTTTACTATAAAAAACGCGCCGATCATTTCGAGAAACTCCTCACCTGCGGGCGTGTAGTTATTCACGACAATGTTGAAATCGGCGCCGGCTGCACAATTGATGCAGGTGTTACCGGAGACACCGTTATTGGTCGACACACAAAACTCGATAATCAAGTTCATATCGGTCACGATACAGTGATTGGCGAAATGTGTTTGCTTGCCGCGCAAGTTGGAATTGCCGGTGTTTGCCACATTGGCAATCGGGTGACGCTTTGGGGACAGGTAGGTGTAGCCAGCGATCTCGTAATCGGCGACGGGGCAGTGATTATGGCGCAGTCAGGTGTTGCCAAAGATATACCGGCAGGATCCGTGCAGTTTGGCTCACCTTGCGACGATTCGCGGCAGCGGCTTCGGGAAATGGCAAGTGTACGTCAGCTTCCGGGATGGATTGAGAAGTTCAGAAAGTCAGGACTTTAACCGACTATTTCTGCTGCTCCTGAAATTTATCTTACCATTTATCGGACAAACTCAGGTATTTGTCTAATTTTAGAGTCTCCTCTGCATGTAAGCCGGTAAATTTATTGTGAAATGGTTCAGAACAGCAGAAGCGGAGCAAGCCTGAGCGGCAAGCGCATCAAGGATTTTAAACTAAATGCCTTGCTGGAGGTCACCAACTCCATCAATAACAACGTATCAACCTCCGAACTTCTTTCCACGTTCGAGGATATTGTACGCGACAATCTGAACATAGGCAAACTCGTACTGTTCAGTTTCGACGGGCAGGGATGGAGATGTTTGCTGCAGTTTGGCGTTGACAATTCATTTGCTGATATTGATGTGGCCAGTGAGTTTGCCAACATTACCGATATCAGAACTATTGACATTGCAGCACATCCGCTCGAACGCTCGTTTGAGATTATTATTCCGGTTTACCACAAATCATTGCCACTTGCTTATGTACTTGTAGGCGATATAAACGAAGATGAAAGTGGTATGAGTGCTGCAATCAAACATCTTCCGTTTGTTCAAACGCTTACCAACATTATTGTGGTAGCAATTGAAAACAAGAAACTCGCCAAAGACAATATCCGTCAGGCTACCATGCGCCGGGAACTTGAACTTGCCTGGGAAGTACAGCGACAGCTTTTTCCGGAGCATCTGCCCAACGATGAGCAGTTTGATATGGATGCCGTATATCTTCCGCACCTGCAGGTTGGCGGCGATTACTACGATTTTGTCAGGATTAACGAAAACGAAGTAGCCCTTTGTGTTGCCGATGTTTCAGGAAAAGGCGTACCTGCAGCATTGCTGATGTCGAACTTTCAGGCTAATATTCGCGTCCTGCTGCAATACATGCCAGATCTTACAGAGCTGGTTC
>CALRTD020000139.1:0-9335 GCA_943371015.1 Synechococcus sp. UW140
CGAAAAAATGCCCCCCGAAAATGGCTCTGTAGTGACACTCAACACCGAAATCTTTCAATCCGTAAATCCGCTTTGGGTGGTGCTGCTTACTTTTCCGGTTGTCGGATTTTTTGCATGGCTCGCGCGTCGTAACAAAGAACCCAGCACTGCATCCAAAATTGCTATCGGTCTTGGCATCAGCGCACTCTCAACATTGGTAATGGTTGCTGCTGTTTATGCCGGCAGCAACGGAACAATTAAAGTGAGTCCGCTGTGGCTGATTGGCGCTTACGGTGTAATCACACTCGGTGAGCTTTGTCTCAGTCCGATGGGACTTTCTTTAGTCTCAAAACTCAGTCCCGGACGAATAACAGCACTCATGATGGGTGGATGGTTCCTCGCTACATCACTGGGCAATAAACTCTCCGGTGTACTGGCTTCAATGTGGGACACCTACGAAAACAAAGCCTGGTTCTTTGTCGTCAACTGTGCGCTGCTTGGATTGGCTACGCTGATTATGGTTTTCATGCTCAAACGACTTAACGTAATCCTGAAAAAATACGCTTAAATGGAAGTGTAAAGTGGAAATCGATACTCTGATTACCATACGTTTTCCACTCAACACTCATCACTTTACACTTTACACTTTACACTCAAAAAATGGCTCACGAACACGAAGTACATATCCTCCTCGGCTGCGCTGACGCACGTGACTTATCGCAACTGCACATTGATGCGATAAATACTGTTATTGCCCGTTTTCATACACGGGATATTGACGTTGATTTTCACGTCATCCGCGCTGCGGGCTCTTTTGTTACGCCTGATGTGGTGATGGATATTAAGCGTACTATTGAACAGGAATTACGGCACAGCAAAAACTCCAAACGTCCGGTTCGGTTTTATGTGCATATTCAAAGTCACGGACACCTTACCGAAGATTCATCGAAAGAATACATCAGTCACGTACATGATCTGCGCATTGTAGATGGGTCGCCGCTGAATTGCGGTATGTTGGGCGCATCGGCAGTGGCCATTGAAATTGAGCAACTCCTGCTCGATGAAAAACCCAAGTTTAAAGTAAAAGGCAAAACACTGCACATTCAGGACGATGAAGATATCCGAAAGCTGCTCCGACTGGTTTACAACCACGACGGATATCTTGCCGGCGACTGGATAAAGAGCATAGATCTTTTGCGCACACATCCTCGTAATCAGCGCACTATTCTGGAACGCGCCATAAAAAGCGATCCGGATTTAAAAACACTTGATATTGCTATTACAGCGGGTATTCAGGACTACTCTATTCACTCGCTGATTCGGGTGGATGGCGGTGATCCGGCTGTTCCGTTTTGGGATGAAGTGCAGGAGTATATCCGCAAACATGCAGGCAGCGAACGAATGAGCAGAGATATTTTATTTCATCAGGCCGAAAAACAAAAACCTCTGGCCGGATTGCTTTGTATGTCTGACCCGCGCATGTCGTCACGCACATCTGCAGCACGTTTTTACCTCGGCATGAAAGGTATCGAATTGCATACCAGCGGATACATGCCCAACATGCTTTTCAACATTACCGGAAGTAATTTCGATTTGCCGCTTACACCTTTTGGTCCGTATGTAATTTGCGGTTTCTTCTATGCCGTAAAGCACCTCGGTCTCAAAGATCAAATGGTAATGGGCTACGACGAAATCCAGACCGACCGCATCATGGCCAAAATCAATTACGATCCGCTCATGAACCTGATCGTAAAAAAATTCGGAGTCAACCTTATTGCCATTAATCAGGTTGATGCGCTGGCTCAGTAGAAATGGAAAGTGTAAGGTGTAAAGTGATGAGCGATTAATATAATTGATCTTACTCCGCTCAAAACAGTTTATTCACGATTAAAGCACTTTAGATGTATTTTGCGAAGCAAAATTTGTGCTTTGAGTATTCTGGTTCTGTTTCTCGTTTTACACTTTCCACCTTACACTCACACTTTTATTCAGCGTTTTTTTCTTCCTTCTTCAAATTAAAAAACATCGCGGCTTTACCTTCGGGTATGGCGAGAATCCAGAAAAGATAGACGGCGAGTAAAATGTTTTGTATGCAAAGCACAACACCTCCCCAGGCCAATGCGGTTTCGTGTGTGGTGTTTCTGAAAACACCGTGCTGATAAGTGATCATGTAATGGGTGTATGGCGCACCTATAAAAAGCAGCAAAGCCTGCAATTGTAAAAATGCCCGTGCCGGTATTGCAAATGGTCTGTTGATGCTGAATGATTCCCAAACAATAAAAAAAGGCATCATCAGAAAAAACAGAATTCCAACAATGCCACCGGGATGTCCGTTGAAATTGAGCAACGTGCTGTAATTATCTGAGGCTTCGGCGCGCAGCACCAGTGTTTCGGGTGAAACGCCTTCGTACACTACACTAACAGCATCATTTCTGATCGGGATGAACAGATAAGCTACAACCCAGAGAAAAGTGAGCAGCAAGAGCAGTCTTCGTTGTTTGAGCGTAGGTGTCATATCAGCAAGTTAGCTGAAACATAACAAACTGCTCCCTAAAATGTTTGCTGAAAGGTTCAGGCCGGTATCAACCGTGCATGCCAGCTTATATTGGCTTTCACCTCCCAGCCTTGCTGCATTTCCGAAAGTGTAGCTACAAGGTTGTTAAACACAAGCGTATCGCCCGAGACTTTTCCTTCGGCAGCAAGCTGCTCAAACTCCTGCATCTTCACGGCTTGTACAGCTCCGTTTGCATCGCGGTAAGCAACCTGCATACGGTCGAACAGCGGTACATTCAGGTCTTTCTCCAATTGCTGCACAAACCGAACCGACTTATCTATTCCGCAGCCGCTGGCTGTTGCCGCCTGTTCGTCAACCGCAATAACAAGAAATCGGTGGTGAATTACATCTGCCGAAGCCCGCATTAAACTTCCATGCGATGTCCAATCGGCAAGAAATACTGCTGCTTTATTGCGTACATCAGCAATTTCCTGAGCATTCAACTCGCGCGATGCCTGATAAATCCAGACACGACTGTGGGCGGGCATTTCGGATATCAGTGTCATTTTTTTGAAGTGTAAAGTGATACGTGTAAAGTGTAAAACGAAACGCAAAACGTGAACTAAGCCAGCAGGTCAAAGCGTATAATGAACAAAGTAATTAAGTGTGCAAAGCAGCTATTATTCACTTTACACGCTTCACTTTACACTTTACACTTCATTTTATAAATCGTTTGCCTGTACAATCAACTCAGCAACATCGAGCACTTTGGTTTTGTCTTCTTTGTTGAAATGCTTTACGCCGTCTGTCATCATTGTCATGCAGAACGGGCAACCCACTGCAATAACATCGGGCTGAAGTTCGAGGGCTTCTTCGCTGCGTTCAACGTTGACTTCTTTATTGCCTTTTTCGGCTTCTTTAAACATTTGTGCTCCGCCGGCTCCGCAACAGAAACCGTTGGCACGACTGCGTTTCATCTCGCTCAGTGCAGCGTCGAGCTTTTCGATGACGCGGCGCGGTGCTTCGTATTCGCCGTTGGCGCGACCGAGGTAACAGGGATCATGAAACGTAATTTTCTTGCCTTTGAACTCGCCGCCTTCCACTTTCAGTTTGCCGCTGTCGATAAGCTGCTGAACAAGCTGGGTGTGGTGAATGACTTCATAAGATCCGCCGAGTCCGGGATATTCGTTCTTCAGTGTATTGAAGCAATGCGGACAGCCGGTGACAATTTTGGTAACACCATAACCATTGAGAACAGTGATGTTGTTCATGGCCTGCATCTGAAACAGGAACTCGTTACCGGCACGCTTGGCGGGATCGCCGGTGCAGGATTCTTCGGTGCCGAGTACTGCGAATTTCATCCCCACATGATTCAGGATGCGCACAATGGCTTTAGTAATTTTTCTCGCACGATCATCAAAACTGCCGGCACATCCTACCCAAAATAAAATTTCAGGAGTTTCGCCGCGGGCAGCAAAATCAGCCATTGTAGGCACTTGAAGCGTTTCGTTTGCCATGTTATTACTTTTCGAATACCTGAATATTTACTTCGCGCTCAACCAAATCGGTGAACTTACCTTCGTATCGGGTTGCACGCACAATATGATTATCAATCCAGTGATAATTTCCGCCGCGCGGTTTTCCCATGATTAATCCGTGAAAACGAAAACCGTTTTTCAGCAGCCATTCTTCGGTTACTTCGCGATGTTCTTCAAGACGTGAAGTAAAGAAGGTGATGACATGTCCCTGATCGTACCAGCCGTTAATGGTTTCGAGTGCATCCTGAAAAACGGCTGCATCGTGCATGCGCCAGGGTTCTTCATTCGGAATATCTTCACAAACAGTTCCGTCAATATCAATCAGAAAATTCTTAATGTTTTCGGGCAACAGCGGACTTATCTTTTTACCGTTTTCTTCGGTTTCGAGCAGGGGATAAATTGTAGCCATCTCAAATACAGATTGATTGATAATTGAAATTAGGCTTCCGTAGCCCAGTTCAAACGGTCGGCAGGTGAAAACTGCCAGGGGGCACCGTTGTTTTCGATGTTGGTAAACACCGCATTCAACTCGCTGGGCGCAGCACTTTGCTCCATGACCAGATAACGACGGAGATCAATAATGATCGAAAGCGGATCAATGTTAACCGGACATTCCTGAACACAGGCATTGCAGGAGGTACAGGCCCAAAGTTCTTCGGCAGTAATGTAATCGCCGAGGAGCGATTTTCCGTCGTCGGTAAATGTTCCGTTGTTCTTGTCTATGTTGTTTCCCACTTCCGTTAAGCGGTCGCGGGTGTCCATCATAATTTTTCGCGGAGAAAGCAGTTTACCGGTTGTATTGGCCGGACACGCTGAGGTACAGCGCCCGCATTCTGTGCAGGTGTAGGCATCCAGCAATTGCTTCCAGCTTAAATCCTGCACATCTTTTGCGCCGAAACGCTGCGGTGTTTCCGGGGGCGGTGGCGGAACAAAAGACGGATCAAGAATGGCTTTTACTTCAACCACTACATTCTCCGGATTGGTAAATTCGCCTTTGGCGCGCAGGTTGGAGAAGAATGTATTGGGGAACGCAAGCAGAATATGGAAGTGCTTGGAATATGGCAGGTAGTTCAGGAATGCAAGGATGCCGATAATGTGAAACCACCAGCAAAACCGCTCTGCCATTACCAAAGCTTCTGGTGATGCGTCACCATAAAGACCTGCAAGCAGCGAACTCACCGGAAATGCACTCTGCGGCATTACGGTGTAATGGTCGAAACTTATCATCTGCAAACGCAAATCAGCAGCGTTCATCATGAAGAAAGCCGACATGAGCAGAATCTCAGTAATCAGAATGTAATTGGCATCCGAACGCGGCCAGCCGTCGAGGTCATTGCTCACAAAGCGTTTGAGCTTCATCACATTTCGGCGGAACAGGAAAACTACGCAGCCAATGAGTACAAGCAAGGCAAGTACTTCAAACGACGCAATCAGAAAATTGTAAAGCGGCCCGAGAAATAAAAGAATACGGTGCGTCCCGAAAAGCCCGTCGATCATAATCTCAACAACTTCTATGTTGATGATTACAAAACCCACATACACAAACAAGTGCATTATGGCTGCAACCGGGCGGGTTTGCATTTTCGATTGTCCGAGCGCAACGCGGATCATGGTGCGCCAGCGTTCTGCGCGGTTGTCGCTGCGGTTTACATCGCGGCCAAGCAGGATGTTGCGGCGCACTTTACGCACATTGCGGACAAAAAGCACAGTGCCGGCAATCAGCAGCACTGCAAACAAGATGTTGTCAACGTAAGCCATTCTGACAGGAGTTTGCTTGCGGTTCTCTACTCTTCTTTCTTCACATTGCGGTTTTACTTCCGCTAATTAGTTCCGGGTTGCTGTTGATCTTTTTTCGATGGCCGATCTTTCTTTCTGAAAATAGAGAAATATCGTCCGGGATATTTTTTGATGTCAACAATCAATTCATCCAAATCTTTTGTGGCTTTGTCAAGATCGTTGTACAGCTTCTTGTCGTTTACCAGCATGCCCATCGAACCTTCGCCGCGATTGATTTTGTCCATCACCTCGGCAACTTTCGACAGCGACAGGTTGGCGTTGTCGATTGTTCCTTTGAGATTGGCTTTGGAGAGTGAATCGCTGATATTCGCAAAGTTGTTGATTGCTTTGGTGAGCGGTTCATTGTTCGCTGCAAGATTAGACGAAATAGAATTGATATTTGCCAGTATCTGCGAGAAAGTTTTACGCTCAGCAGTAACCATTGTATCAAGTGTTTGCGAAGTATGCTCGAAATTTTTGAGCGACTCACGAATACTTGCAAAACTCGCAATTAAATCTTCGCGTGCTTCTTTGTTGAGGATTGTCTGAAAAACGGTAACTACTGAATCAACAGAACTGACAAGACTTTCGAGTTTAATTTTCAGCGGAAGAATTTGTTCGTTAACAGCATCTTTGAGCGAACCTTCGAGATCACCCAGCAATGTATCACCGTCTTCCACTTCAGGAGTGCCGGATTTGATGAAGATAGAAAGTGCTTTGTTGCCCAGAAGCCCATCGCTGCCAATTTTTGCCATTGAGCCTTTGGTAATCTTCACATCATTATCGGTAACAATAAAGTGTACGATCAGTTCATTGGTTGCCGGATCCAGTTTAATATCGCGCACCGTGCCGATCTTAAAACCGTTGATGTTTACAGTGTTATTGGCGGTCAGCCCGTCAATATTCTTGTAGCGGGCATAGAGGTCGAGGCTGGTCGAGAAAATATCACGCCCTTTCAGGAAATTAAAGCCATAGACCAACAGACCTACTGCTACAACTACGACCAATCCGGCCTTTACTTCTTTTCTTAGTTTCACAAATATGCTGGTTGTTTCGGAATGTCAAAAGTAACGTTTTTTTATCAGTTTCAGGAGATTGAAAAAGCATTGGATAAGTCTGAAAATTTCTGACCTTTACCGTATGGAAACCACCCAGAAACTGCTCATGAACGAGCGTCAGGTACAGCAGCGGATCAATCGGTTGGCCTGGCAGGTTGCAGAGCATTGCTTCGGCGAAACCGAAATTATCATGGCCGGTATTGCTGCCAACGGTTACAAACTTGCACAGCGCCTTAAATCTACGATCGAAAGCATTTCCGAAATCAGCATTCAGCTTATCGAGCTGCGTATCAATAAAGAAGAGCCGCTTAATTCAAAAGTAACTTTAGCTGTTTCGGGCGATGAGCTGCAAGGAAAAACAGTAATTGTGGTGGATGATGTTTCCAATTCCGGCCGCACCCTGATGTATGGAGTTAAGCCTTTTCTCGATTTCCCGGTAAAGAGCGTGTTAACTCTGGTTCTTGTTGACCGCGATCACAATCGTTTCCCGGTAAAAACAAACTTTGTAGGACTTTCTTTAGCGACTACACTGCTTGAACACGTTCAGGTGGAAATCCCGGATGCGGGGGAAACTACTGTATACCTGAATTAACAGAGCGAGAAACAGAGCGAGAGCGGGAACAGAGCGAGAGCGGGAACAAAGCGAGAGCGAGAAACAAAGCGAGAGCGGAGAATGAGAGCGAGTTAATCGCACCATTTCCGCTCTCGCTTTGTTTTATTTTTTTCGCTCTCTTTCTCTTTCTCGCTCTGTTTTACGTTCTGAATTAGTTTTCTTCTTCAGTTGTTTCTCCGCCTGCGTTTTCTTCTTTGAGTTCGAAGAGGCGGATGAACTCGGCGAGTTCTGAAGCTTTAAGGTCTTTTGCTTTTACGCGGTATTGAGAATCGAGGTAATAGGGCTCGCGTTCAAGCAGTGTGTCGTGAATGTAGTTGAACAACTCATGATCGGCGCGGCCCTGCAGGAGCGGACGGTTGGCCAGATCAGCCTTGAGGCGGTCGTAAAGAGTTTCGGTGCTGAGCTTGAGGTAAATGGTAATACCGGCATCACACATCCGATCCATGTTATCGCCGTGGCAGGGAGTACCGCCGCCGGTGGCCATTACGTAATCATCCTGCTCAAGCCATTCGTGCAGCATTTGCTGTTCAAGTTCGCGGAAGTGTGCTTCGCCCTCGCCCTGAAAAATGGTTGTTATGTCTTTACCGAAACGTGATTCGATTTCTTTATCGAGATCAACGAAACGTAAACCGAGCTCCTGAGCTACTGCAGGACCGATTGAACTTTTGCCGCTACCCATGTAGCCGATCAGAAAAATGCGCATATAGAATTGAATTCAGTACAGACTGCAATATTAATTGGAAAAAAGCTTTATTTCATCACCTGTTAGCATTACGCCAAAATTTATTGACACCATTCGGCCTTTTTCGAAGTAAAAATCAATGTGAGCCTCATCAAAAGTAATTCGTTTTTCGCCCCAGGTGTGGCGCTCCTCATCAATTTCGGTGTAATTATTCGCTTTAAATAATGCCTTTAGCTCTTTTTCACTCAGCGAAAACAACGGTGTTCCCCAAAGTTCGGGCTTGGTTTGAGCGTCAAGCTCAACACACGAAAACATATCCCGACTGCCCCGATCAAAAAACAGGGAAAATCCATGATCCAGATAGTGCCAAACTAATGAATGTGAGCCATCAGGACCTTCAAGTTCATCAGTTTCATCGGGCTTTCCAAAGCAAGTCTCAGCTTCTTCCGGAGATGCACCAAAGCGCAAATTTCCAAATCCGTCCTGCAATAGAATGTCGAATGTATTCATGATTAACAGAAAATGTTTCCGTGAAAGTACAATAAAACCGCTGTATGATGCAATTTTGCTCAGAATTTCGTTTCCGAGAACAGTTATATTCGCCGCAATACAGAAGTTATGAACACAATATATTTCCTCATTGTTAAAAAAAATGCATCTTGGATTTGGTGAATGCGAAAATGCCCGTATATTTGCACCCGCAAAACGGTAATAGTTTCGTTTCGCAACAATAGGATTCCGTAGCTCAGCTGGTAGAGCACAACACTTTTAATGTTGGGGTCCTGGGTTCGAGCCCCAGCGGGATCACAAGTTTAAAGCCTTCGCATTGCGAAGGCTTTTTTTGTTTATGCTCTGCTGGGGCGAGAAGTTTATCCCGACATTTTTTGTCGGGAAGCCCCAGCGAGATTAAGAAAATCATTCAAGAAATTATTGCCTGTATAACTTGCCTAATTAACCATGATAAAAGTTGTTTAGAGTAACGGATAAAAAAAGGTTGAGTATTTCTTTACTATCGTTAAAATTCTGCTACAAATACCAGAAACAAAAAGCAGTTTGAAAATTATTCCTCGATTCATATTCCCAGACTTATCAAAATAATTTATTGTCATTGTTTGCTTGGATTATCTCTGAGATAGTGACATAAATTTCTCATCTGATAAATTAGACAAGTCACTTACAAATTCCCAAACTAATC
>CALRTD020000140.1:0-9328 GCA_943371015.1 Synechococcus sp. UW140
TTACGAGTACAAGTATCTCAACGGAAATACCGCAGGCGATTATGAAAACCTGCTGAGCTGGTGTGCTAATTCATCGGGCAACAGAAGTGTATCAGTACCCAGCGATACTATGCTGAATGTTGTTTGTTACACAAGCTGTTCATCCTGTGCATCGGTTGGCGTTACAGAAGTTGAAACCGAAAACAGCATTAACCTGTATCCCAATCCAACAAGCGGAAGCACTGAATTATTGTTCCCCGAATCATCAGCCGGTTGGAACATTCAGGTACTTGATGCTTCAGGAAGACTGCTTGCACATTATCAATCATCAAACACATCACGCTTTACAATTCCCGCTGAAACATTTACCGGCGGACTTTATTTAGTGCGTGCATCAAATGCACAATCAGGTGAAGTATTTATGCAGCGTTTACTGGTTCAGTAATTCCTTTTATTAAAACTATGACTACACTTTCGCGTCTGTTTCTGTTTATTGTATTCGGGTGTTTGCTGGAAAATAACAGTGCTGCACAAAGTTCATTTTATGCCCGCGATACCATTCAAATTATCGACATCACCTTTGCACAAAGCAACTGGGATTATTTGCTCGATACTGCAAAAAACGGAAGCGATGGTTATATTCTGGCAACACAAGTTGTCATTAATGGAATTGTATACGACAGTGTTGGCGTGAAATACAAAGGAAACAGTACGTATGATTCAAGCCGTACAAAAAATCCGCTGCACATCAAACTTGATTACATTCACGGCAATGCCGATTATCAAGGGTTTGAAGACATAAAGCTTGGCAGCGGCTTTGCAGATCCGTCGTGCATACGTGAAGTGCTTTCGTATGATATTCTCAGCAATTATATGGATGCACCGCGCTGCAACTTTGCACGGGTAACCATAAACGGCAGTTACTACGGCGTGTTCAGCAATGCAGAATCTATCGATAAAAACTTTCTGAGTCTGCATTATTACTCGCAGGACAATACATTTTTCAAATGCAATCCGCTGAATGTATTGAGCGGGCAGGTGCCTAATTTGCTGTATCTCGGGCAAGACAGTGCAAGCTACTACAGTCGCTATGAAATCAAATCGGATTACTCGTGGAAAGAGTTGATTGCACTTTGCGATACGCTGGCCAACAATCCGGCATCACTGGATTCAGTGCTTGATATCGACCGCGCTATTTGGATGCTTGCCTTTAATAATGCGCTTGTAAATCTCGACAGCTACTCCGGCGCATTTGCACAAAACTACTACCTCTATCGCGACGGTAACGGACGCTTTGTACCGATTATCTGGGATTTGAATATGTGCTTTGGCGGTTTTACCAATACCGGCACGGCAAACCTTACAGTAAGCGGTATGCAGCAAATGACACCACTGCTGCATGCAACTTACGGAGCTCGCCCGCTGATTCAAAAAATTCTTGCTGATACCACTTACAGCCGCATGTACATTGCACACATGCGAACGATTATGAGTGAGTTTATCAGCAACGGAAGTTATCTCACAACAGCACAAAACCTGCAGGCACTCATTGACAGTTCAGTACAAGCCGAAACCGCTCCGCTTTATCCGTACTCCAGCTTTCAGCAGAATCTCACTAACACGGCTTCCGGCATTGTAGGTCTGTCAGCATTAATGGCCGCACGCGACACTTACCTTTCCGGCACCTCACAGTTCACAGCCGTACCTCCTGCTATTTCAGGAGTAGCTGCAAATCCATCGTTGCCTGCGCTCAGCAGCAGTGTGTACATTACGGCAACGGTTACCGGCGGCACACAAGTTTGGTTAGGCTACCGCGATCAAATCTACAAACGTTTTTACCGCACACCGATGTTTGATGATGGTTTACATCAGGACGGTGCAGCGGGCGATAATGTTTACGGCGCAGCAATAACGGCTACTTCGGCCATGATGCAGTATTACATTTATGCGCAAAATTCGAATGCAGGAATGTTTTCGCCGGCTCGTGCAGAACATGAATACTATTCGCTGTTGGTTGCTGCAACAACGGCAAACGTTGGTGAGGTTGTGATTAATGAATTTCTGGCCAGCAATCAGAATGATGCAGTGAATGAGGCCGGCAACCACGAAGACTGGATTGAGTTATACAACCGAACTGCAGTACCGCTCAGCCTCAGCGGACTGTATCTGACTGATGATGCAGCCACTCCGCTGAAATTTCCGATGCCGGATGTAATTATTCCGGCTTACAGTTATCTCATCATTTGGGCCGACGGAAATGCCTCAACTTCATCGTATGTGCATTGCAGCTTCAAACTATCAGCAGGCGGCGAACTGATCTGGCTGAGTACCGCTAACGGAACAATTATAGACAGTGTGAGTTTCGGCATACAAACCACCGATGCATCTCTCGGACGTTGCCCAAATGGCACCGGTAGCTTCATCACTTTTTCTCCTCCAACGTTTAATGCATTGAATGTTTGTCCGGCCGGCATTACAGAATCAACTGCATCGGCACCAACGCTTACGGCTTATCCTAATCCGGCGAGCCATTCAGTTACCTTCATCACCAATCATCCGCAAGCCGAGCGGTTGCAACTCTACGATGCAACAGGCCAACTCATCAGCGATGAGGCATTCAGTAACGATAAAGTTTATCTGGAAGTAAGCAGTCTCTCAGCCGGTATTTACTTTTGCCGGACACTCAGCAGCAACGGAACACCGCTGCAAACTGAAAAGCTGATCATTACAAAGTAATTACTGCTCGTACTTTATCACTTTCTTTACCCGGTAGCCCTCATTGGTAAAGAGAATCAGGTAATAAATGCCTGAAGTAAATTCACGAAAATCAATTTGAAACTGCACACGATCGTTAACCGTGAGTGTGTTGGTATAATGAATTTTACCAAACCTGTCAAGCACCTGCACATAAACAATATCGGGACTGCTCACCATTGCATCAACCGTAATGAGATCAACCGGGGGATTGGGGTTGAAATCAAAATCCACATCATCGCAGATTGTATTGTAGGTGAATGAAATTAAGCCTGCATTACGCGCAAAACAATCGTTACGATACGTATACCCATCGCAACCGCAAACGGGTTCCCAGCGAGGATCGCAGGCACCGCCGAAAACAATGCGTGTGGTGTCGATGCAATTTTGTGCGCCGAGCATTCCGGAAAGCAGCAGCAGAAATGTGATGACGGGGAGCTTCATTGAATTACGAAGTTACGTAAAAGTATTTGCTTTGCAGAAATAGCTAATAATTCTAACTTCGGTATATGCGAACAATAATTGTCTGCTTACTGCTTCTTTTCGGGATTAAATTATCTGCCCAAATACAAATCCACATCAATCCGGTTAGTACACAAAATTCGGTAAACTCGGAACTATCACCCGGCATTTTTTTTGTTCCTAAAAACCAAATTGGATTCAATACGTTTTTTGATTCAAACACACATTTTAAAGCAGTACGTCTCAACATTATTGAAAGCGCACTCAACAACAGCAGCAACCTTGTACAATGTCTTGCCTTACTTGAACAATTTCGCACCGATGTTCTGGCAACCAATCAACGCTGCGATCATCTTGTGTTGATTTTTGAGAAAATGCCGGCCTGGCTCAGCAGTTCTTCTGATCCTTCGCCTGCGCAAACTCCGGGCTGGTCTGTTTTAAATACAACACCTCCGGCAAACTGGACAACCTGGCAAACCGTTGTTGACAGCATCGTCAATAAAATCAACAATCAATGGGGACTTGATCCGTATTACGAAGTTTGGAACGAGCCGGATATCGGATCATGGACTGGTACAGAAGCTGAATACATGCGGCTGTTCAGAACAACAAGGGCCGGAGCTAAAAATGCTGATCCGACGGCAAAGATTGGAGGCCCGGCCGTGAATTATTGGGCAAACGGACTTGCACGAACGTTTATCCCGGAAACAATACATCCTGATACGTTCGCCACACATTCACTGATTGCACATTTGATCGATAGCATGCTGATTACTCAAACTATGCCCGATTTTATCTCCTGGCATAATTTTACATTTGCGTATTCAGATTTTCATCAGCCACCTGTTATCGTTACTAATTTTTTTGGACGTCGTTCAATTGCACCTTTACCAGTAATTTTAAGTGAATGGAATGCGCCATCGGCTGTGCGCGATCAACCTGCCGGTTTTGCTTTTGTGAATTATGTAAATCAATCGCCGAGCTTAACATATAATTATGATTTCGATTGTATTGCAGCCTGGCAAGATTTTAATCCTTCGGCAACTGAATTTCATCAGGATTATGGGGTAATCAGCTACGGAGGTTTGGAAAAACCTGTTTGGAAAATGCTGCATACTATGGATAAGCATAGCAACAACCTACACGCAGCATTTCAGAGTAGTGGAATAGGAAATCTCAGTAATTATTATACGATAAACGGAGATACAATTCGATTAATGCTTACCAACCGAAACTCTCCGGGAATTGCCGCAGCTTTTGAAAATCTTGTTTACAATGGCTGTACATCAGTTCGTCAGCTTGACAATGATGGTTATATCAACTTGCAAACCGGCGATGTTTCACGTCTTGATTCGGCGCTGAGAAATTTACTACCTATTTCAGGAACGCTACCGTCTGATAATTGTATTCAGAATGTACAGTCTTATTATGCTGAGCAGGATTCGCTCTGGACACACTCCACGAATATTGATCTATCGATATACTATTTGCAGGGCAATACGCCTGCAAAAATTTACCGCATCGACTCAACACACAACAATATTATATACCGATATGATTCGCTGAGGAATGCGGGATACACACAAACTAACGCAATCAACTATTTACTTCCGCTTCAGCAATTACAGGGAGAAAACATTTCGCTCACAAACGGAAACTATCAATTTTCAATGCAGCCTAACTCGTTTGTGATGATTGAAGTTCCTGGAGTGGTTACAAGTATTCCAGAGAATATCAATTCTGAAATGATCAGTGTTTACCCTAATCCGGCGCATGAATTTGTTACTGTAAATTCGCCCGATATTATTGAGTGCTGGCAACTGCACAATTCAGCCGGGCAATTAATAGACAATGGGACGGGATCATCAGCACAACTCAGGATTTCAACCGAAGCATTGAGCAGCGGCACTTTTATTCTGAGCATACAAACAGCATCCGGCTTACACCAAAAACAGATTACAATTCAGCATTGATAATTATCTTCGCTGAATGAGCGCACAGCTTCCCGTTTTATCACCTGAAGAATTGAAATTGCGATTATTGCACGCACAGGGATTGCTGCGCGAAAATAATTTCGGGAAAGGGAAAACCGGAACACTTGAAACGATCAAACAGCTTGGCTATATCCAGCTTGATACACTTGCGGTTGTCGCTCGTGCGCATCATCATACGCTTTATACGCGCGCAGCAAACTACAAAGAAGAATACCTCACGCAACTTGTAGCCGAACGCAAGGTGTTTGAATACTGGAGCCATGCCGCATCGTTTCTGCCGATGGAAGATTACCGGTTTTCGCTTGTGCGCAAGCAGCTTTACCGCGATGGACATCAGCATTGGTTTACGAGTAAAAAACAACTGCTGAAGTTTGTTCTTGACCGCATCAAAACTGAAGGCCCGTTGCAAGCGCGTGATTTTGAAACCGACCGTAAACGCGGAAGCTGGTTCGACTGGAAGCCTGCAAAAGTTGCGTTAGAGCAATTGTTTATGGATGGAACGCTGATGATAAGTGCACGCCAGGGTTTTCAAAAAGTATATGATCTTGCAGAACGTGTTTTACCGGAAGGCATAGATACAAGACTGCCAACAGAACGCGAATATGCTCAGTATCTCATACGCACAACTCTGCGTTCGACCGGTTTTGCAAGTGCTCAGCAAATTACTTACTTGCGAAAAAACGCAAGTACTGCTGTAAAGAAAGAGCTTGAAGCACAAACTGAAGACGGCATACTACTGCGCTTTCATACTAAAGGCAGTAAAGAGGTGTATTATGCATCAGCAGAAAGTTTTCGCAAACGCATTTCATCAGCAAAACATATTCATCTGCTTTCGCCGTTCGATAATGCTGTAATTCAGCGCAACCGAACCAAGCTTATTTTTGGTTACGATTATCAGGTTGAATGCTATGTTCCCGAGCCCAAACGTAAGTTCGGTTACTTTTGCCTGCCGATACTTTGGAACGGAAATTTCATTGGCCGCTTGGATCCGAAAGCCGACAGAGCTGAAGGCGTATTTCACATCCGATCATTACACATCGAAGATCAGCCTGAACATACTGAAGCATTCTTTGCTGATCTCAAACGAAAGCTGAGTGAATTTGCCGCATTCAACGGATGCAGTGAAGTGGTTGCTGAAAAAGCCGTTGCAGCTAAATGGCGCAAGTTGCTGAAGTGATTATTTCCCGTTAACATTCCATTCCAAACCAGCAGCAATACGAATCCCAATAAAGCCCGGAATTTGAGCTGATGTTGCTTTTCCTTGTGTCCTGAACCAAGTTAATGAAGTGCTTAGAAATAAATGTGCATCACCCGGTTTAATCAAGCGCGTATATCCTAACCCCAATAAATAACCGGGATGATAGTTGTTGGGACTTTCACGACTATAACCTTGGGGGTAGTGTCCTTCATTAAAAACTGAAAGTACAATTCCGCCTTCAGCAAAAAAACGATAAGCCCCTTTTTCAATAGCAGTATATCGTATAAGAAACGGAAGCTGGCCGAGAAATTGTTTTACATTCCACCTGACATTATACTGGGTGACGAGTGAGTTATTGTAATTATTGAAATAGCTCAACGTATCCGCTTTAACAATTGATCTGAGGCGTAAACCCTGAATTCCAATGCCTAAAGAAAAACGCCCGATTTGTGTTTTTTTTGGAAATAAAAGGACTCCGAACTGATGTGAAATTGCCGGAATTTCTGATGAAACAACATAATAATAACCAGGTGTTATTTGACGCGGAGCGATCGGCACTCCATAATTTTGACTTAATCCTCCCGCAAAAAACAATTCAAGATGATTGAACTTCAACTGTGCATGCAAGTTTGAAGTACAAATAATCAGAAATAGAATAATAAAGTCCTTCATCAGTCAATACAGATATATCAACAAGACTTCGCATTGATACAAAAGTTGCCAGCCATCAAT
Organism: Synechococcus sp. UW140; assembly: GCA_943371015.1. Lineage (GTDB taxonomy): Bacteria > Bacteroidota > Bacteroidia > Palsa-965 > Palsa-965. The sequence goes on from CALRTD020000140.1 coordinate 7,120, forward strand.
CAAAATATACACGAACTCACTGAGATTCAAACTCAATACCTACAGCTAATCTGAATCCGAAAAACTGATTTTTCTGTCCAATCATAGTTGCAGAAAATGGCAATCCTGCAACGACTGCTGAGCTAACGAGTAAGTTTATTCGGTTCAACGGATAAATAAATGAGTAGCCTAATCCACAAGTAGCTCCGAGATCAGCTTCGCTTGTTAACTCTTCTGATTCCTGATTTAATTGAGCCGGATATACTCCTTCTCTGTAAGCGTGGATGAACAAACCTGTTTCAGCATAAAAACGATGTCTCTCTTTCATCATCAAATGATAGCGAAACAAAACAGGAATTTGCACCTGTCGCTGACTAACTTTCCAGACAATACCTTTTACTACTTCTCTGCTGCTGTACGCATTCTGGGGAGGATACGTTTGTCCTGATAGTCGTACAACTGAATCAACCCGTACAATAGAATTAAAATTCAGAAACTGAAAACCTATTCCGGCAGAAAATCTTTTATGGCTTAGAAAAGAAGGCATGTAAATCATTCCAATACCTCTGGCCGGAGGACGCTGCTCTTCAGTAATTCCATAATAGGTTTTACGATCATAACCGACAAGTGCAGGATAATCATAGTTAGAAGGGGCAATGGGAATTCCTGCATTTCTGATCATTCCTCCACTACCAAACACCTCAAAGTGGTTGAGCGGTAGTTCTTGCGCACTCAGTAGTGTTGTGCAGAGAGTGAGAATAAATAACAATGTACTTTTCATTGTTTGTACTTTTAATATGCATCAAATCTTAACCCCAGCAAACCACCAAACATCCCGGGTCTCCGCTGCTGTTGAGTTTCAGTTACAGCCATTTGTGCAGTAATACCGGCAGTAATATAAAAACCATAATTTCTATTTGATGCTACACGATAAGAGACATTGAGATCGGCGGTATAAAAGGAAGTTCCCAGCAACGATTTTTTATACGAATCGGCAGTGAAATAATTCTCTGTGCGGTTGAGCAGTAGTGATGGCACCAAGCCGATATCTGAATGCGATACAAAACGGCCTCTTCTCAGGAAGTATGCTCTCAGCAAAACCGGAAACTGTACAAACTGCTCCCTCACATTCCAGCGCACATTATACAATACCACACGCCCGGGAACAAGCGGAGATGATATGTTAGACCATTCCTGCACAACAGAATCGGCAGCAGCAATTGTATTGAGCTGCATTGTTCCTATTCCGGCTGCAACACAAAATCTTCCGAATCTGAAGAACGAAGGAAAAGCTACAAATGATGTTCCGTATGAAAAAGCACTGATGTCTTTTGCACCCGAATAACTTATCGAACCAAAACCATTTGAATTTGAATAGGAATACGATTGAAGAATGTTTGCTTTTCCGATGTTAATACTCTGTCCTGAAAAACCGGTGAGCTGAAACCGATACCACTCGTCGTCACTAGGTTGTGCGTTTAAACCATACGCTACAAAAAGGAGGAGCACAAATAAGATTGGCTTTTTCATCACCGGGGGTTAAATAGATTTACTTAAAGTTAACTCATTTCTTCCAACTGTATAAATTTTTAACGGCTTTCCAAGCCCCGTCCTGCAAGCGAAATACATAAGCACCACCATTTCCGCAATACACACCGCACTGAAAATTTACGCAAAGCACAGCCGTCATTCCATCTTTAGAAAGCACGGGGCGCGAAATTTCGTAGAAACCAGCATCGTGTTTTTTGAAATAGTTGGTCCACGCCTTTGTTGACTTTTTCGGCGATAGTCCGGCAGCCGGAGCTTCTCCAGTCTGCAATAATTTTATGTCACCAAGGCTGTCGGCAGTCCAAATTCCGGCGCGGTTATTCTTCAGCTGCATGTGCATGTATGCAATGTCTTCGGCAGAGAGGTACTTTTCGTTTTTGAGGCCGTCAATCAGCAATGAATCACCTTCATAATCATCATGCAGGTATGGCACGATGCGTGGATTGACAAGGCTTTTTTCGTTTGCGCCTGCGTTTTGAATAGCTGCTTTGTAGAGCGGGGTTGTAGTTGCAGAAGGCTTTATCAAAAGCAGCAAAAACATAAATGCGAATGCGAAATTGTAGTTCATTAATCGTAGGTTTGATTGGCGAAGTTACGGAGGACTATAGTATAATTTGGAATTTTGACACGAAACCCTGTTTTAAAAAATAAAAATACACCTTCAAGGTTTTAAAAACCTTGA
>CALRTD020000141.1:0-9318 GCA_943371015.1 Synechococcus sp. UW140
AACAGCAATGTTGGAGGGATTTTTAGTTACTGACAATAAAAGGAAGACTGGTTTTGCGGCCTTCTGAAAAAACCATCAAAACATAACTACCGTTTATCAGTGCCTGATCAGCAACAGGCAAGTATTGCTTACCGGGCATGAGTGCCGTATATGTTCGAGTAGCTACAATCCGTCCTGTAAAATCTGCAACCTGAATCTCCAACGTTGCTGAAGTTGAAAGCTCAATACCTATTTGCGATTGCTCTGTTACCGGTTGAGGGAAAATGGAGATCATACTAAATGGCGAAACCATATCAGGATCAACGCCGGTTAGCTGATGAATAACACCAACAGCATCCAAATCAAAACCACTGCTGATGAAGGGTGTACTCCACGGATCGTTAATCGGGTTTCCGTTGATGTCGTAGGTTGCATATTGTGGCAGAATACTTCCCACAACATCAATAACGCGAACATGCGTAATTGCATTTACATCAAGTCCCTGTGTGCTTTCAAGTTCATCAAGATCAAACGGAGTTCCGTAGAGTGCTTCGTATTTTCCGGCCAGATTATTGAGTTTGGTAGCATCCAGCAAACCGAAACTTGCAACCTGAGCAGTATCCTGTGTGTTTGATGTGGCCGGAAACCGAAAGAAATTTACTCCGTCTGAACTTACTTCAACAAAAGCCAGCTCAAGAAACTGTCCATCGAAGGAATTTTCAAATACTGCAAAATCCCAACCGGGACCATTTGTAATTGGCTGTGCAAATGTTAGCGTAGCAATACCTCCGTCGCCAAGACTTACAATACCGTTGCTCCCGGCTATTCCCAGTGCCATTGAACTGTCGCCGGCTGTGGCATAACCAAGTGATGTAGTTGAAACATCCTGATAGCCGCGCACAATAGTGCAGCCGGTTGCCCATGATGTAAATAATGAACTGTCTTTGTAAATAGCAGATGTGCCGGGAACACCAGCCGGTGGTTCAAACTGAGCTTTCAGGCTGAAGGAAGTCAGCAAAAAGCAAACTGAAAGAATTACATACTTTTTCATTAATACCAAACTATTGAACCCGATATAATTCCTGCTTTTACCGATTGCAGCTCTGTCCCTGCTGCCGAATACCTGAACACCCGACTGCGCTGCACATAGTCAATTGCATCTGCCACGATTACCTCGCCCGAAGGTAAAACAGAAACGGTATAAAAATTTCGATTCCCGCTTGTAATAAAGCCTTGTAATGGCAATTGCTGGTCGGTTATATTCATCCTAAATATATCAGTCTGAATATAAAACAACTGATCGCGCTGCTGATTGATACATAATCCTTTTACACCGGAACCGGCAGCAATATTCCAGCTTTGTTCAACCTGATGTGTAGTAGGATTAATTCGAAACAAACCACCCGGTAATGTCCCCTGCCAATTGCCCGAACACAGCATCCAGATTTTGTTGTTTGCATCAAGTACAAGACTGCTGCCGCCTTTTGCTACTGAAATACTATCGGTAAGCTGATCGGTTTGCGGATTGATGACATAGAGCTTGTCTGTTTCGGTATTGGTAACAAAAACTTCTCCGTTGTGCATCAGTAATTGTTCCGTTTTTCCGCTTAACTGAATACTTCCGGTTATTGTATTTGTGCTGAGATCTAGAATGGAAACAGCATTGGCATATAAATCGGTAACATAGGCTTTAGTACTGTTTACCGGCAGCAGGTAGCGCGGAGAAGTAAATCCGTTAATGACTGCTGTGCTTTTGAAATCCGATAAACTAACTACTTCAATTTTACCTGAATTGTTTACTACAACATAAGCGCGGTTACCAACAATGGTCATGCTGTGACAAACATCGCCAAGCGGTCGTTGATTGGCTGACTGAAACAAATCGCCGGCAGCAATTGTATCGCCGGGTTTCCAATAATAAACAGCAGCATTACCAAACTGAAAATTACCCTCAGCAGTAATAAACATACCTTGTCCGGGCTGTATGCCTCCGGCAGGTGCTGGAACAGGTTCGGGCAGCGGATCTTCTTTGCAACCGAAAACAATCAGCAGCAGCAAAAAAACAATGCGTTGAAGCAATTTATTCATCAGAGCAAAGATAATTTTAAAAAAGGGCTCCGGAAAAGCACCACCCCTGCTCAGTGCTTTCCGGTTGGCCCCATCCCCTCCTGGGGAAAAACGTAATCTATTGTTTAATAATTTGCTGAACGCGTGTAGTGCCGCCTTCAGTTACTGAAAGCACATACATACCTGAAACAAGCGACGAAAGATCAATTGTTTGCTGTGTACTTGAAAGTTGCTGAGTAAAAACAATACGCCCCGCCACATCACTTATTGAAACTATTCCTGCATCATAGCTGCTGCGGGCAATTGTTAACTGTTGAGCAAAGGGATTTGGCCAAACATTGATTTCGGTTTGCGATGTTTCTGCAATGCTTTGCGGAGCATCAAGTGTAGTGAAATCATCAATGCAATAATATGTAGGGGTGTTGATTCCAAATGAACCAACATCGCTCGAAAGCACTTCAATTTCAATACTGTCACAATTGCCCAATGAACTGAGGTCAACCCAGGTCCAGTTGCGTACAATGTAATCCTGTGCATTGTTTGCAAACCGGTAATCGGCCAGGTAAAACTCTACACTGTCAGCAGAAAGTTGTCCGTTGTAATACTTTCGTACTAAAATCTTAAACCAATCAGGGTCATTGCCGCTTGGACCGCCAAACTGTTTTCCGAAAGCATCGCCAAAGGTCATGCTGTTATAAGCAAATGCGGAATTAGTTACATACATCCCGCTCACCACACCGCCAGCGGCTGTACCTGTGAGGCGAATAATGCTGAACTGCTGCCCAACAAAATAGTTGGGAGATTGATATCCGCTTCCTGCCGCAGAGGTGTAAAGTTGAGCACTGCTGCTGGCTACAATATCGCTGTCGGTGCGGTTTGAAACAGCCCAGCCACTGCTCCAGTAAGTAAATGCCGTATCATATGTACTGGGAAAGTAAGCATTACCAGAGCTAACACCTCCGGTTTGGTCACTTCCGTTCCAATAAGTTTCGCTGGCAAGCACAATGTTCTCGGCAGTGGAAACTGTTTGTGCTGAAATAGATACTGTAAATGCCAAAGCAGATACAGTTACTACTAATTTGATGTAATTTTTTTTCATTGAATTATTTACATTGATTAATTACTTGATTTGGAAATAAAATCGATCCGAAGTCCGATTTGAATAGAACGAAGCTGAACAGGTCGCAGCGCTACGGCCTCCCAAACTTCGTTGTATAGATTATTGATGCGGATAAAACTCTCGGCCGAAAATGTTTTTCTGTTAAAACGTGCACCTGCTGTTAACTGTGCAAGTTGATACGCAGGCAGGTATGTTGTGTGATCGGTTGAGGTGAAACGGTATGAGGTAAATTGATGCGTATAGGTGAGATAAATATTTTTCCGGCGAATACTCAATACTCCGAAAGCACGATGCGCCGGTGTATATATCAATTGCTTGCCCACCGAGTTATCATTCGGATGCAGCGAACGAAGACTAACTGAACGTACATAATCGTAACCGGAATTGAGACTGAAATTAAACTTCCGGAAGTTGTATGCTGCATCAAGTCGCACTTCACCTCCTCGATTCCACACTTCAAGCACATTGCGCGGCGACCACACATTACCTTGCGGCACCCACTGAATCCAGTCGGTAACCAAGCGCGCAAAACCAGTAAGTGAATAACCTAAATTGAAACCGCCTGTACGTAATACAGAACGTAAAGTACCTTCGGCATTCCAGCTTTTTTCGGGGCGCAGATCAGGATTTCCGCCGGGCTGCCAGTACAAATCGTTAAAGGTTGGCAAGCGGTAATTGCGCGATACATTGCCCAGCAGTGAAAACATTTTGCTAAGTATATATTCAGCTCCCAAACTACCCACGGGCTGAATTAATTTGCCGTTTACCTGTTCGGTACGAAACTGCGCGGCAATGCGCCAGTTACTGAAACGCGTTACTTCGGCAAGCAAAAAAATGCTGGTACGGTTTTGACTTCGTTTGCTTAAAAAGCGTGTTACTTCTGTCTGCGCAAATGTGTTGTTCAGTCCGGCATTAATACTAATGCCTTTAATGCCTACCCATTTCCACTCTGTTTCGGTGATTTGTGTGAATGCCTGAGTATGCGAAACCGAATCGCCGATGTAGCCGCTCGTGTAAATTAATTCATCGCGAATAAAAGCGGCGCGCGAGTTGCTGAGTAGTTTTCCGCCGCGCATTGCAGTAAAATGCGTTACCAAAAAGCGCGCACTTCTGTCGTATTGATTGGAAAAGCTTTCCGTTTGCAGAAGCGTTGGCGGTAAATCGCGGTTGTTTTCCTGCAGCCATACGTGTGCTCCGAAACGCTGATTGCTGCTGCGTTTGGGCAGCCAGGTCAAGTCGGCAGTTACAGCTTGCAGAAACGTTCCGGCGTGACTTAGCTTTTGTTCGGGAGAGCCCGGCAGCGTGTAATTGGTGTACGGAAAATTATTGACCACACGCTGCCGCACACCGCGTACAGAAACAGCAATGTGCGTGCGCTGTGCAAGCAACTGCACTGCCTGACCATTTTCGCCGAAACTACCGACTTGTGCAGCAGTGCGAACACCAAAAAGTTTTTCGCCCGGATGCACATTGCTGCTGAGCAACACTGCTCCACCAATTGCACCGCTTCCCCAGGCTGCCGAAGTGCTGCCGGGTTGAACGGTTAGTTTATCGAACAGGAAAACCGGCAGTAATGAAAAATCGTTTTGGCCGTTGCTGCTGCTTTGCAAATTAATGCCGTTCCAAATTACAGGAGTCTGAGAAGCACTTGCGCCGCGTATTCCGATGCTCGCCAATCCGCCGCCGCCATACGATTTGATGTAAACACCATTGCGCGGCAGTAAGTCGGCCAATGTAAGCTGAGCCGATTGTGCCAGCAACAGCGAGTCGGGCGAATCAGTGCGCAAACCGATAGCAGCAGAACCGCGCAGGGCCACCACCTCAGCAGCCGGAAGCCGCAACGTATCCTGAGCCTGCAATGCTGTACAACAGCAACAGACCACTATCACCCCAAACAGGTATGTGCGTAAACGTTTCTTCATCGTAGCCCGTGATCTGTTCCCGGATCAGGTTGCAACGGCTGCGAAAAAAAAGCGCACAGGAAAAAACGAAAGAATACCAAATCGTTCAACCCGCGCAGCCCTATTCCCGGAGCAGCTGATGGTTAATTTGGCTATGGCAGGTCTTCTGACTTGTTCCCTCCCGGGCGCCTTCCCGGTTGTGTTGCAACCAGTGGCATGCGGAGGCCCGGAATCTTTGCGGAACTTACAGCAGCGGGTACTGTTCAGGATTTACACCTGATTCCCTTTTCGTTTCAATGCTCCTGCCCGGAGCATGAAAACCGTAACCGGTGCAAATGTAAAAAGTTTTTTGATTTTTTTCTTGTTGTGTTTCTTGTTGGTGTGTTTCTTGTTGTGTTCTTGTTTTTGATGTGTTCTTGTTGTGTTCTTGTGTTGTTGTTGTTGTTCTTGTTGTGTTCTTGTTGTTGTTCTTCGATGCGTTTTTTGTGGGTTTCCTTTGCTCTTTTTGTTTTTTGGGTGGCTAGGCTTTGTGGCTTTTTCGTTGTAGCTCTTGCGTTGTAGCTTTTGCATTGTACTTCAACATCCCGCCGGATGTTGGTACAAACGTAAAGAGTGCTGAAGCTTTGCTTCAGCACTCTTTAGGATTTTTGAAAAAGGCAGACCAGTAAGCCGGGTTCTGTTTGCAAAATCAACGAGTTGATTTTGCTTTCCGTCATTTCTCTAGGCCGGCTGTTGCCAGACGGCTCAAGCAACCTACCCGCAGCAGCCTACCGAAGTAGTTAAAGCGGGCCGCTTTGTCTGCTGCTTATTTGGTTTTTCAACACCTGGGGTTTACCCCGCACAACTGTCGCCAGTTGCGGCGTGCGCTCTTACCGCACGTTTTCACCCTTACCGGCCACAAGTGGCAGGCGGTATAGTTTTCTGCGGCACTTTCCGTAACTCCGGCTCTTACCCCGAAGCCCCTTCCCGTTAGGAAGCAGGTTGCCCTGTGTTGCCCGGACTTTCCTCCCTCTCTCTGCAAGCAGAGAAACAGCGACGGAACAGTCTGCCGAGGTAAAGGTAGGAAACAGATGTGTTATTCGGGTAGTTTGAAAAGCAGGCGGGATGAATTTCTAGCCGGGATTGCTCCCGCAGAAATTGCGGGAAAGAAACACAGCAGCAGCGAAACAGCTACTAACACCAAAACGTCGAGGTAGCTAGGCTAGACCTTCGCGGTTTTTGAAACCTCGAAGGTTTTAGCTTTAAAACTTCGAAGGTTTGACTACTCATTCATTTTGCTGCTGCTGTGTTGCAGCAGAAAGCCCGAGCCAAGTGGTATTTTATTGCTCTCCGGTTTCGCTTCAATTTCTTACGGCCTTGCCTCGTGCCAGCAGTTTATTGTTTTCAGTAATGGCGTAGAGATAAAGTCCCTGCGTTTCGGGCAGCGCTATGTATTCGGTATCGGAACTGAGCTGCCGGGTGTAAACGGTTCGGCCTGTAAGATCAAACACTGTAATTACACGGCCCGGTGCAAAGGAGTTTTGACGAACTGCGAGTTCGATGCCGTTGCTGTAAATGCTTCCGAATTCGGCATTCATTTCGGGCAGAGATGTGGGTGCTGAGTTTATTTGCGAAGGATAAGACTGTGCCTGCACAACTGCTTTGGATGTTGTTTCCTGCAAAATAACAAACGTGTTGATGCGCGAGAAATTCCAGGCCTGATTGACTGTAGATGAAAACGTGTAAACCACCGAATCACCAACAGTGGCCGGAAGTGTAACCGCTAAACCTGTAACACCGGTAAATGCTTTGCGAAATACATCGTAGTGTTCGCTTTCACCATTTGGCGATGTATAAAACAAGGTGTCTTCGGCCAAAGCCACAAACATCTGCAAACTGCCCCAATTGTGTGCGGCTTCAGTTTTTAAAATAACGCTGGCACGAATTGAATCGTTTGCAAAACGGATTTGCTCAATACGAATACTGGCAGGTGAAGTTTGTCCAACATACGGCGAAAACAGCGTTGCAGAACTGTAATTGGCCGAAGGTGAAATAACATCGCCCTGAATAACGAGACGCGGTGTTGAGCCGTAAATTCCGTAGTAATTTGTACGACCATCGTTACCGGCTACATTGTGCTGATTGAGCAAACAACCGCTGTAAGGCGAACTGGGATGAATAGCAAGGTGGATAAGACCGCTTTGCTGATTGGCGACATAATTGGTGTAAAAACCGGGATTGCGTGATGCACAAATACTGCACCAGCTATTTGTGAAATGCTCAACCACTACTTTTCGGGGCACTTGTGCGAAAACATGAAGTGTTGATAACAACAATGCCGGAAGCAGAAAGTATTTTTTCATTTTTTACGGAGGTATGATGGTACAGAAAATTACTGTACACATTCATTTACGCAAAAAAAGAGACCGCAGATTTAGGGCAAAAAAAAAACTCAGCCGTAAATGACCACCTCAGTAGCACCAAAACCATAGCGCTGATATGATGCATCGTGAAAACGGATGCCTTTGTATGTGCCCAGCACACGGCGGATTTCGGTTTTGAGCCTTCCGTTGCCCACGCCGTGAATAAATACAATGCGCTGCAGGTGCGAAGCCATTGCCTCGTCCAGCTCCTGCTGCATGCGCCGCAACTGGATATCGAGCAATTGCCCGTTGGTCATGCCGTTCCAGTTATCGAGCAGTTCTTCGATGTGCAAATCAACTTCTTTTTCGAGCTGCTGATTTTTTAACGCGGGCTTTGATTGCTGTCCGCGCTGCTGACGTTGTTCCTGTGTGGTGAGCATATCGCGCAGGGCGGCCTGGGTGAGAAATGGCTTTTGCTCTTCGGGCTCTGGGCTTTTTTCGTAAAGCGCCACAAGCTCCGCTACAAAAGCTTTTTTACCAACCAGTAAATGCTCGCCATAGGTGCTGTCTTTAAAAAACTTAGTGCCTTTGAGCTTGAGCAAATCCGAAACCGGAGCGCGGTGTTCATAGGCATCATCGCTGTAAAAAAGCACATCGGTTTTGATTGTTCCCCAGTTGTCGATATCCTGCGGCGTTAATGTATCTACTTCCATTTGCCGCCCCGGTCCGAGCATACCGGCCTGAATGCAGGTCCACAAGCCTCCGTCTTTGAGCGAAAGGGTGTAATAAATATCGTACGTACTTTGGTTGAGCAGCACAAGATCAATCTTGCCTGCCGAAGGAAATGCCTGATGCTGCGGAATAAACGCCAGATAAATTCCATCGGGATAGCGATTGTTAACCACTGCTGCGGAAACGGGTACAGCACTGTGCTGAACCGTTTGCTGTGCTGTTCGCACCGGCTCCGGCGCCTCAATTGGGTTAACAGGCACTAGCTGATTCAGCGGGTACGGATACTCAAAACCGTCTTCAATTTCCACCATTGCCATGCCTTCGCCAAGCAAACGGTTTATAACTCCCTGCCCCTTTTCATTCAGGAAACGAACACGATCACCTTTTCGTAATTGCATGCAGCAAAGGTAAGCAGATCAATAGAAGTGAAAAACAGTACTCTTTAACACTAATTATAATAGTTCACACATAACTTTAGTTTGTTATAAAATGATTTAAAAATATACTGACATGAAACGTTTTGAACTACTGCTTTTCACCCTGTGCGTTCTTGCTGTTTCCTCGCTGCTGTTGCGTTTTAGCGGAGGAGTTTACTACACGCAGTTCGGACTTTCGCTGCTGGCGATGTTTTATTTTTTATGCGGATTTATTTTGCTGGGCGGAATTCCGTATCAGGATATTTTCAGAAACTCTTCGTTCAGCCGGTTAAACCGCCTTGAAATGCTTTATTTGGTACTCAGCAGCTTGGTGCTGGCTTTTCTGCTTACAGCCATTCAGCTTAAACTGCTTCTTTTTTCAGGCTCCGATCTCTTGCTGGGTATAAGTTTAGGCGCAGGCGTATTTATGCTTGCCGCGGGGTTTGCCTTGCACAAATGGATGCAGAAAATGCTGCTAAAACGTGTATTCCTGCGAATTACGATTTACTCTGCTGTATCTCTGCTGCTGCTGGTTACTCCTGCATTCAGCCTCATTGATCATTATTACGGTAAAAACACTGAACTGGCTCATATCCGCAAACTGATCTGGGAAAATCCTTACGACGAGCAGCTAAGCCGCCACCTTTCAAGTTTAGACGGCAACCGGCAACCAATCCGGCTTTTGCCTTTTTCAGGTATCGTGATGCCGCGCTGAGTTCTTTACTGAAGAGTTGCGCATTTTTCCCTTATTTTTGCCCCGC
>CALRTD020000142.1:0-9266 GCA_943371015.1 Synechococcus sp. UW140
AATTTGTTAGCTACAAACTTCATGGTAGCCGGGTTCGGCGTGCTCTCGGCGTATATGATGAACGGAATTTTAATTGGCGTATCCATACTGCAAAGGTACAGGATACAGTCAAAGCCCTAACTTTGTTTGTGATAAAATTAATTCTGTGGCTAAACATACCGATTTCCTCATCATCGGCTCAGGCATTGCCGGTTTAACGTTTGCGCTGAAAGTAGCCAAACACGGCAAAGTGCTGATGATTACCAAAGCCAATGCCGACGAGTCGAACACCAAGTATGCACAAGGTGGTATTGCAGCCGTGATGTACGCACACGATTCGTACAACAAACATATTGCAGATACACTCGACTGTGGCGACGGACTTTGCGACAAGGAAGTGGTTGAAATGGTGGTTCGCGAATCAACAGAGCGCGTGCAGGAACTTGCCGCATGGGGCGCACAGTTTGATAAAAAGCCCGACGGCGGTTATGATTTAGCCAAAGAAGGCGGGCACTCGGAGCACCGCATCCTGCATCATAAAGATATTACCGGGTACGAAATTGAGCGCGCACTTTTAGATCAGGTGCATACGCATCCGAACATTACCATTCTCGATCATCATTTTGCAATTGACATCATTACGCAGCACCATTTGGGCATTGAAGTTAACAGCCGCACGCCCGATATTACTTGCTATGGTGCATATATTTTTGATACTGAATCGGGCAAAACAGAAACGGTGCTGGCACGCGTTACACTGATGGCTACGGGCGGCGTTGGTCACGTTTATGCCACAACAACCAACCCTACTATTGCCACCGGCGACGGTATTGCCATGGTATATCGCGCAAAGGGCAAAGTAGAGCACATGGAATTTATTCAGTTCCACCCTACCTCACTCTACAATCCGGGCGAGCATCCATCTTTTCTGATTACGGAGGCCATGCGCGGGCACGGCGGTATTTTGCGCACGCGCGACGGAAACGAGTTCATGCACAAATACGATGAACGCAAATCACTTGCTCCGCGTGATATTGTAGCCCGAGCCATAGACAATGAACTCAAGCAGCGCGGCGATGATTGTGTTTTTCTCGACTGCACACATCTGGATGCCGAAGACCTGAAAGCACATTTCCCGAACATTTATAAAAAATGCCTGAGTATCGGTATTGATATTACAAAGCAGCCAATTCCGGTTGTTCCCGCGGCACATTACCTCTGCGGCGGCATTAAAGTAGATAAAAGCGGACGCAGCAGCATTCTAAATTTGTATGCCGTTGGCGAATGCTCCTGCACAGGATTGCACGGTGCCAACCGTCTTGCTTCAAACTCACTGCTCGAAGCGGTTGTGTATGCGCACACAGCCAGCGAAGCCGCAATTGAAAAGCTCTCTGCTACGGAGTTTGCACAAGGCATTCCCGACTGGGATGCGGAAGGCACTGCAACACCCGAGGAAATGGTACTGATCACACAAAGCCGCAAAGAAGTGCAGACAATTATGAGCAGCTATGTAGGCATTGTGCGTTCTGATTTGCGTTTGCAGCGTGCGCTTGATCGTCTGGAAATAATCTGGCTTGAGAATGAAGCATTGTATAAGCGCACCACAATTTCGCAACCGGTTTGCGAATTGCGTAACCTGATTAATTGTGCGTATATCATTCTCAAACAAGCACGTTTACGCAAAGAGAGCCGCGGACTTCATTACACAATTGATTATCCGCCGGTGCGGCCAATGATGCGTGGTGAATAGCATTACAACAAGTGCATACTAATTTCAACTTTAAGTTGAGCGCGCTAAACTGTTGCCGGTAATCCTTCTTCGCCCGTTAGAGCGCACATTGATCGGAGGCAAACATAATAGGCACTAACGGCCCAATGGATAAACCGGGCTCGTGTACCGGTTTTTTTATTGAACACCTGCTCATTTACTTCAACAAACTGTTCATCTGAACAAACAGGAAGCTCCGAAACCGATCCGCATACATATTCTTTGAGGTTTACCGTTGCCTGATTATTGACCGAGAAGCGGGCTTTCCAGAAATGCTGATCATTAATAAGCACATAAACACGGAGTTCCTTGTCCGGAGCATCCTTACTGATAAAATATCGTTTCGTAATCATGACATCGCAAGTTTTAAAGATGTAAAACCATTTAATTGATTGAAAAAAAGCTTATCGGCTGATGAGGCTGGCCGTAATTGATCAAACCAAACTGCGTGCGGATCATACTCAGCAAAGAAAGGTCTTCCCACCCAATCAGGATTTCGCCCTTGCAGCAAGCGGAGCACCATTACTTTCTGTGCTCCAAGCTGAGCAACGCCAAGCAATTGAACTTTACCCGGATCACACGACATACTAGGCCCCCGCACGGTGCGACAAATTCCGCTTACCTGCTGGTAGGCTTCTCTGAAAATTGTCCAGGCATCAACAAGGGGCACAGAAAAATAATGTTGTGCACCAGTATCACGCGGAATAAACATGTAGTATGGGATGCAATTGAGATTCACCTGCATACGCCACATTGTTGCCCAGATATCAGGCGAATCATTAATTCCGCAGAGCACCGGCGATTGAGTTCTGATTTGTGCTCCGCTGCTTCTAATTCTTACAATTGCTTCCTTAACGGCATCAGTACTCAATTCAACCGGATGACTGAAGTGAGCCATTACCGATAAATTTATTCCTCTCTTTACAACGCGTTCAAAAAGTCGGATCAAATCATCAGCATCAGTATCAGTAGTGAAGCGATAAGGCCAGAATGCAAGTGCCTTGGTTCCGATTCTGATTGTTTGAAGATGGGGAATATCAGCATTAAGCAAAGCATCCATGTAATGCGCAAGAAGTTCTGTTCGCATAATCATAGGATCACCGCCGGTAAACAGTACATCTGTTATTTCGGGATGTGCTTTAACGTAGTTCACCAACTGATCAGCCTCACGCATAGCAAACTTGAACTCATCCATACCCGTAAACTGCGGCCACCTGAAACAAAAAGTACAATATGCATGGCATGTTTGTCCCTGACTCGGAAACACCAGAACAGTTTGCGGATACTTATGCTGTAACCCTTTCATTGCCTCTCCTTCAAGCATCGGAACGTTGTGTTCCAATTGCCCTGCGGGATGCGGATTCAACTGCATACGAATACTGTCGGCCAGTTTTCTTAACACTTCCCTGCTTGCACCACGTTTAATTGCTGTAGAAATCAGATCAAAGTGCAGCGGTTTCAACATGCCTTTCTGCGGAAATGTGAGCCGGAACATGGCATCATTTTCCGGATCATTCCAATTAATAAGCTGATCAACTACATAGTTGTTTGTCTTGAAAGGCAAAACCGTTGAAACAGTTCTAATTGCCTCACGCTGAGCAGCACTCAGCAAATCAGCCTGAGGCATTTTCTCGAAATTGTGCAATAAATATGCTTGATACTTCATACGTTAATGTATTAGAAAACAGTTCTATCAAATCAGCAGTTCTTCACATTCTATATATTCAACTGCTCTGCGTAATTTTACTTTTCGTTCAGGATCTTGTTCTTTTGCATGTGCAACTGATAATACAGCAGCAAGCATTTTTACAGCTTTGGTGTTTAATTTGTCGATGAGTTTATCCATTTCGCTGTCAACATCATCAGTATCAGAGCAACGGAGAATCCTTTCGGACACACTTGTGACCATAGCAATTAGTTTTTTGAGGTGAACAGAATTGCCCGGCGGGCATTTATCACTCCGGCAGTGCAGAAAACTAAGCGGAGGTATTAAAACCCTGAAGCATTGATTCTTCAGGGTTTTATATGGTTAAACCTAAAACAACACTGCAAAACTAAGTGCAGCGCAAACGAGGTTCGTTGACTAAAGTCAATTTTAGCTTTTTTTTACATGAATATCTTTACAACAGATAAACCAAAAACCGAGATGGCAACTCCAACAAAAAAATACAGCTTCAGTAATCGTGAACTGTTGAAGTCGCTTCCCTTAAAAATAAAGCAAGCGCTTGATGAGAAAGTAGTGCGAAAGAAAATACGTTCGGGTAAATTAATTTATCGTGAAGGGGCATTTGCAAAAGGGGTATATATCATCAGGCGCGGGAAAGTAAAAATATTTCAAACCAATAAAGACGGAAAAGAGCAGATCATGTACATCTATTCGCGCGGAGAAATAATGGGCTACAGACCACTTATTTGTGACTCGGCGCACCCTGTTTCTGCTGCGGCTCTGGAAGATTGCGGATATGATTTCATTCCGGGTTCGCACTTCCTGAAAGTACTTGATGCCAACCCGGTGCTTGCTAAAGAACTTCTTAAATCGCTTGGACAAGAGTTTACTGTTTGGGTAAATTTTATTTCGGTCTTTGCACAGCAGTCTGTAAGAGAACGAATCGCGCTTGCCTTACTTTTACTTCAGGAAAAATATACTGTAAATGGCAAGCCTGTTGACATTAATCTCTCGCGCGAAGATTTCGCAAACTATGTAGGCACAGTGAAAGAAACCTTAGTACGCGTCCTTCAGGATTTTAAAAAACGAGGCATAGTAACTTCGCAAGGAAGACGTATCCGTATTCTGAACCATCAGATGCTGGAAGAAATTGCCAACTTATATGATCATGATGATCGCTAAACAATCTGATCCATTTCACTGCTGTATTTTTTACCGGCAATCAGAAGCCCTGCCATCATTAATACATTAGAGGCAAGAATAACAAATAACAATACACCATCATTAAAAAGAGGTGTTTGCAAGGCTGCGGGGATACTGTAAAATAAAATAATAGTAATCAACCCGCGCGGCGCAATAAATAATTCTGGGAAAACATTGACTTTAGAAATAAACCGAAGAAAAACAAGACGTACAATCAAAATGGCAACTGTAACGCTTCCGCCAGCTATCAGTACTGAAGTATCATTCAGTTTTGCAAGTTGAATGCTGAAACCAAAAAGTAAAAAGAAAAATGTTCTGATCAGAAATGCTGATTCGGCAGTTAAGAGTTTTAGCTCTTGAGTTACTGATCCTAATTTATCGAGAAAAAAATACTTTTTCAGTTTGCCTTTGATAAATAGTTCCGGGTTATTGAGTGCCAATCCGAAAATAAGAATCAGCAGCAGTGACGGCCAGTGCATGAGTTTAGCCACAGAATAAATCAGAATCAAAAATGCAAAAACCAAAAAGAACCGCACATGCGATTTTGAATAATGCAACAGCAGCAACAACAGCAAAGTACTGATGATGGCCGTAGCAATTATCCCGAAAAGTCCGCCTAAAAACATAGGAAGCGAGCTCCAGCTATTCCAATTTTCAAGGATAACATGATTGAACAGCATAATGCCGATAATATCCGAAAATGTGGATTCGTAAATAATAAACTCTCGTTTTTCGGCAGTTAATCCTGAAACGCTTGGAATAGCAATTGCACTGCTGATTACACCAAGCGGAACAGCATAAATAATAGCTGTTCTCCAATCGGGAAGCATAAGTTCGTGCAGTACAAAAGCAATTGCTGCCGATGTTGCAAACAAAATCAATGTTGCTGAAAGCAGCGAACGACCAACCAGCGGAATAACTTTTCGGTTGAGTTTAAGATCTAACGAACCCTCCAGTACAATTAAAATCAATCCTGTAATCCCCAATAATTCTACTAATGTTTGAGTTCCCGGAACTTCAAAATGGGCATAAGCTGCAAGTTCTTTCAATCCAATACCTGCTGCTATAAGTAACAAAACAGCAGGCAACCGCAGGTATTTCGAGATAAGATTGAACAGATAAGAAAGAATAATGAGCGATGAAAGAATGATTAAAATTGGATAAACTGACATAAGCATAGTATTTCGTTAAATAATAAAAGCCAATCAAATGTAATGATTCCTAAATTTGCGCGATGATGTTTAAACACCTGCTCAACAAAATTTACGAATGGCGCACGAAGCACATCAGCAACCGCAACTTTGTAATTGTGGCGAGTTTGCTGGTTGGTCTTGTTGCCGGCATTGCTGCAGTTGTGCTAAAAAATGCAGTACATGGCATTCAGTACTTACTGGAGCTGCTGCGCTCTGCATCGGGTAATACCTATTTGTATTTTATTTTTCCGCTCATTGGTATTCTGCTCACGGTGTTTTATGTGCAGCGTTTCAGGGGCGGAAAACTGGGGCGCGGCATTGCCAACATTCTTTATACGATTGTAAAAAAATCGAGCAATGTGGAGCGCGATAAAGTGTATTCACATGTAATAACAAGTGCACTTACCGTTGGCTTTGGTGGTTCGGCAGGTTTGGAAGCTCCCATTGTAGTTACTGGCGCCGCCATTGGCTCGAACACCGGTCGCGATTTGCGAATGAACTATAAAGAGCGTACAGTGCTGCTTGCTGCTGGTTCTGCCGCCGGAATTGCGGCCGTATTTAACACTCCTATTGCCGGCGTTATTTTTGCCGTTGAAGTTATTCTGATGGAAATTGCAATTCCATCGTTCATCCCCCTGCTCATTGCTGCAGCAACGGCGGCTGTACTTTCCAATTTCCTGCAAAGCGAACGACTGTTCTTCCTCATTACAAAAGGTTGGGAGTTTAAAGCTATTCCGTTTTATATCTTGCTTGGTGTAGTAATGGGTTTTGTTTCTGTTTACATTTCCCGACTTACGCTGCGCATCGAAGGTTTTTTCAGAAACAAAAAACAGGTTTGGCGCAAAGCTGTTTTCGGCGGACTTGGCTTAGGTATTCTGATCTTTATGTTACCGCCGCTTTATGGCGAAGGTTACCGAATTATTGAAAATTTACTTGAAGGCAATTACAGCATTCTGGTGAGCGGAAGCTGGTACAAAGATTTCATCAGCAGTCCGTGGATGATTGTAATTATCGGTGTGCTGCTCGTTTTCATTAAAGTATTTGCAACATCACTCACAATTGGCTCTGGCGGTAACGGCGGAATTTTTGCGCCTTCACTATTCACCGGCGGCATTACCGGATTTGTATTTGCGTACTTTTTCAATCTCACCGGCATTGCCGAACTCACTATACCTAATTTTATTGTGGCCGGAATGGCCGGTGCGCTCAGCGGCGTTGTGCATGCACCTATGACGGCTATCTTTTTAATTGCCGAAGTAACCGGTGGCTATGCCTTGTTTGTACCGCTGATGATTGTATCCGCATTTTCGTATTTCATCTCGCGCTACTTTGAACCCTATTCGATTTATACGAAACGTCTTGCGGCACGAGGATTATTACTCACGCAAAATAAAGACAAAGGCGTGCTGGCGCGAATGAAGCTGAAGAAAATGATTGAAACTGATTTTGTTCCCGTGCATCCGGATGATACACTCGGACAACTGGTAGATACATTTGCCAATTCAAAACGCAATATGTTTCCGGTGCTGGATCAAAACGAAGTACTGATCGGCATTATTCAGCTCGAAAATATTCGTGAAATCATGTTTCAAACCGAGCGCTACGATACAACGCTGGTGAGTGATTTAATGACGCGCCCCGAATTAACTATCGACATCAACGAAAGCATGGTTGATGTGATGCGTAAGTTTGAACAGCACAATACCTGGAACATACCGGTTATCGACGATGGGAAGTATGCCGGCTTCATTTCCAAATCAACACTGCTGACGCAGTACCGCAGCAAAATCGCAAAGCAGGATTCGGGAGTGGCGTAAAATCAGGGCTTCTGCACAAAGCTTTTACGAATACGGCTCAGCGACTGAGGTGTAATTTTGAGGTACGAAGCAATGTATTGCAGCGGCACTTGCTGTATAATTTCGGGATAACGATGAAACAACTCACGATACTTATCCTCTGCTGATCCGTAATTCAGAAAATCATTGTCTTTGATTTTATTGAGCAACGTAGCTTCGGTAACTGTTTTGGTGTAGATGTAAAAATTGGAAATATTCAAACTTAAATATTCCCACATTTTCCGATCAATTACTACGAGTATGGCATCGGTTACCGCCTGTATCGCATTTTCGCAGGGTTTTCGCGAATAATAACTTTCGAGATCTGTATAAAACTGATTGGGTTTAGCAAAATACTTGGTCACTTCTTCGCCATTTTTGCCGATGTCATAACTGCGGAGAATGCCTTTTTCCACAAAAGCAATTTCGTTGGTCAGCTCCCCGAAACGAACAAGATGTTCGCCCGCTTTAAGTTCGCGCACAGCAACACGGCTTTTCACCTCTGCAATATCGGCATCGGTAAGAATGCCGCCGAAACTCAATGCTGCATCAAAATAGTTCATGTTATCGTTTTATCAGACCAACTTCAAAAAGACTTTCGGCACAAGCTAAAATAGCATTTTCAACCGGAACGGGTTTCCAGCCCAACTGCGTTTGTGCTTTCCTGCTGTTCAGCTTGCGTTCTGTGTTCAAATCAATTAAAATCGGCTTCAGTGTTTTGTCGAAATTTGAAAACAGCCGCACAGCAAAATCGGGTAATACCATTTTTGGAAATTTCCGGTTCGGATATGCTTTCCGCAGCACATTAATTACATCTTCAAACTTCATGAATCCGGCTCCGGCTGCATAACGCTGGTTGGCAGCTTCGGGCTTTTCCATAGCCAGAATAAGCAGTTCTGCAACCGAGCGCACATCTACCATATCAAAACCGATAGACGGAATTGCGGGCATAGTTCCATCGAGCGCTTTCAGCACAATGTTTGCCGAAGTTCCGAAATCATCTTCCAGCACAGGCCCAAGTATTGCACCCGGCAAAACGGTTGAAAGCTCGAGGCCGGAAGTATCTTTTTTAATAAAATCCCACGCCGCCTTTTCCGCAATTGTTTTGCTGCGGAAATAAGGTGTGGTATCTGCTTTATTGGCTACATCAGTCCAAACGGTTTCATCAAATGTTCCGCTTCTTTTATCTTTCGGCTTTCCGTAAAGTATGGCTGAGGAAGAGGAAGTAAGTACTACCCGCTTAACGCCATTGGCAGCACTGGCCTGCAGAATATTCAGCACTCCATTTTTTGCAGGAAGAATTAACTCGTTTTCATCTTTGGGCAAGATGCGCGGAAAAGGTGAAGCTATGTGCTGTACAAAATCAACACCTTTGGTGAGCCGCTGCCAAACCTCAGTATTGTTAAGCTCGGCATGTTCGAATTTCAGGTTTTCAATCTTTGCTGTACGACTGCCAATAATTGCTCTGATTGAATCCACTCGTTTCAGATCACGCAGGGTTCCGGTTACTTCATACCCTTTTTCAAGAAGCTGAATGGCAGTATGTGAGCCCAAAAATCCGGAAACACCGGTTAACACTACTTTTTTCATGTCATGAGATTTTTTTCAAAGCTATCGCACAC
>CALRTD020000143.1:0-9251 GCA_943371015.1 Synechococcus sp. UW140
GGCAGCCGGCAACAACGGTGAATATGAAAAAGGATTTCTGCTGCCGCCTTCCGATGCCGACAGTGCGCTGTCTGTAGGCGCAGTTGGCCGAAATAGTTTGCATGAAACCTACAGTGCATCAGGCCCAACCTGGGATTTCCGCCGCAAGCCTGATCTCTGCGCCCCCGGCGAAGCTCCGGTTGCCAATGGCCGCGGGAAATATACACTGGCCGACGGGACTTCGTTTGCCTGCCCCATTGTAGCCGGAATGGCCGCCTGCCTCATGCAGCGTTATCCGTCGGTTACCGTTACCGGCGTTGCTGATTCGCTGCGGCGTGCATGTAACCGCTATCCGTATTATGATTACATGCATGGCTACGGCATTCCGCAAGCTGGTTATTTCTTCGGAAAAGCACCGCAGGCCAAAGCCCCCTGTCTTGATTTTGTAAAAACCGGCGATTCACTGCTGGTACAACTCAAGCCAGAATTTGTGCCTGCATTCGGAGAAACAGCGCCAACTATGTTTTACAGTTTGGAAGATGCGCGCGGCATTATTTACCAATACCACGTTATTCAGCCGCGAACTGCTTCACCCATAATTCTTACTGCCGAACAGCGCGCTGCAGGTGGTCGTATTCATGTTTATTACGAAGGATATTATGCGAGCTATGCGTTTTAAACTGTCGGCCCTTTTTCTGCTCGTTGTTTCGGCAGCTGCTGCTCAGGATATTCATGTAAAAGTGGATACCACGCAGCAAATCCCAACCATTGGCCCTAACCGGAAATTTTATTTAGATTACAACATTGGCGCTGGTTTTATTACCGGCCCCGAACAACGCGGAGCGGCCATTAACTGGTGGTCGAGTTCACTCTCTTATTCCGTTCGCGGAAAACTGAAACTCTGGTCGTGGGACGCCTTGGTTGCCGATGTAAGTTATCGTTACGACAGATACAGTATTGATCAGAAACAACCCAAACGTTTACCAATTGATCCGCTGGTACATCAGCGCGAACGGATTTCAGTAAGCAATTTATCTTTTTCGCTGAGCAACAGAATAAGCCTTGGTAAACACGGCAATGTTCTCGGGCGCTACATTGATGCCGGTGTTTATGCCGATTGGGTATTCAGAGCTACAAATGTTTATCTCGATCAGTATTATGATTCGAATTCACCGGCAGGACGCGCGCGTATTAAATCAAAACTCTCGCGGCTGAATTACATCGAACCGTTCAACTACGGCATTGTCGTTCGGGCAGGTAACAACAACACTGCTCTGTTTGGAATGTGGCGAATGAATAAGTTGATTAAAAATAGTGTGGACAGAAATTATCCTGATCTTCCTCAACTCATTATTGGTATTCAGATTTCAGGAATAATGTCTGATATTTAGATGTAATGTAAAGGAATTTTCTTTCCTGAAGCAATCGAAATAATCATCGTTCGTTGTATATTAACGTAATCATCAACAAGCTTCCCTGCGGCGAGGCTAAGAAATCTGAATTATGGAAGTAACGCGTGTTTTCGACCTTTTTGATCGCTATCAGTCGCTCGTGAGCGATAAGCCAGATGCGCTTGCCGGAAAAGTGAATGGCGAGTGGAAAAAGTACAGTCTCAAAGACTTTATTCGCTTGTCGTATGAATTAGGCGCGGGGCTTATTGAAGCAGGCATAAAACCCGGCGACAGAATAGGACTGATTTCCAACAACCGTCCGGAGTGGAACATCACTGACTTTGCAAGTCAGTTTGCAGGCGCGGTGCTGGTTCCGGTATATCCCACTATTTCAGAACACGACCTGAAGTTCATTTGCAACGACTCTGAACTTTCGATGCTCTTTATTTCCTCTGCCGACTTAAAAGAGAAGGTTCTTGATGCTGTTTCCGGGCTTCAAAATTTCAAAGGAGTTTACAGTTTTGAAAATATTGCCGGAATCAAGAACTGGTCAGAACTTATTGATTCAGGCAAACTCAATCCGCATACAACAGAAATTGAACAAAATAAAAAGAATGCTCAACCGGATGATCTGCTGACAATTTTATATACCTCAGGAACAACCGGAACGCCAAAAGGTGTAATGCTTACGCATGGTAATCTGGTTAGTAATTTCACATCACTCTGCGATCTTCCTCCGGTTGATGAAACCTGCACAGCACTCAGCTTTTTGCCGCTGAACCATTCGTATGAACGTATCATCGTTTATATCTATATGTTCAGAGGTGTTTCAATTTACTATGCCGAAAGTCTTGAAACTATTGGAGACAATATGCGCGAAATAAAACCACATATTTTCTCTTGTGTTCCCCGACTACTCGAAAAAGTATATGACCGTATTGTAAACAAAGGCGCTGAATTAACAGGCATCAAACGAAAATTGTTTTTCTGGGCAATAAGTCTTGGCGAACAATACGACAACAGGCCTGAAAAAACAAGCTGGGTTTACAAACGTAAATTGGCGCTTGCTTCAAAACTCATTTTCAGCAAATGGCGCGAAGCGCTGGGCGGCAATGTTCGCGGAGCAATTTCGGGAGGTGCGGCACTCAATCCGCGACTGGCGCGTATTTTTTGGGCAGCCGGTATTCCAGTTCTTGAAGGCTACGGACTTACCGAAACTTCACCGGTAATTGCGGTAAACAACTTCGACCCGAACAGCGTAAGGTTTGGAACAGTTGGCCCGGTAATTAAAGGCGTACAGGTAAAAATTGCAGAAGACGGCGAAATTCTCTGCAAAGGCCCGAACGTAATGAAAGGCTATTACAAACGTCCTGATGCAACCGCAGAAGTAATTGACAGCGAAGGCTGGTTCCATACCGGCGATATTGGAATTCTTGAAGAAAACCGCTTCCTGAAAATTACTGACCGCAAGAAAGAAATTTTCAAAACATCGGGCGGAAAATATATTGCGCCGCAAGCCATCGAAAACAAACTCAAAACATCGCGATTCATTGAGCAGTCGATGGTGATTGGTGAAAATCAAAAGTATGCAGCGGCACTCGTAGTTCCTGCATTTGCGTTTATCCGCGACTGGGCTGCGCGCAAAAACATTAAAGTGCCCGACGAAAATGCAGCACTTATTGCCGTGCCGGAAGTTCGCAAACGTATTCATGAAGAAATTGAAATCGTAAACAAAGAACTTGCGCAATACGAAACAATCAAAAAAATAATCCTGCTGCCTGCTGAGTGGAGCGTAGCCGGAGGCGAACTAACACCAAAGCTTAGCTTACGCCGAAAAATCATCCTGAAACAAAACGAAGCTGAAATCGAAAAGCTATATAGCAACGATTAGCGCTTGTTTAAAATAGCGAAGGCTGTTCTTCTTCTAAAAATTTACACGGCTGAAGCTGAATACCAGAAATGGTGTTCAGCTTTTCTGCTGCATAGCGCACCAGTTTGGGCATCAGCGCGTGTGATGGACTGTGCACAAAAAAGTAAATTGTTTCAAGTCCGCCGTTTAGCCACTTTTGCAGTTGAGCTGTCCATGCATCTGTGCGCGGAAAATCAGTTGGATGCAAATCGTTTGCGGTAAAACGAATAAAAGCCGATGGAGTAGTAAGCCGCTGATGCAGCACATCGCGACGGCCGGCGGTGTCTGTAATTACTGCAGTAATGTTCAGTTCTTCGAGCAGCATTACAGCTTCTTTCAGTGCATTACCGCGAAACCAGTTTTCTTCTCGAAACTCAACAGCAAGCGGAATTTCGGCCGGAAAGTTTTCGAGATAACTGCGTAACGCTCCAAATTTCTGCGGCCCAAAATGCGGGGGCAATTGCAAAAACGTAGTCCCTAACTTTTTCCCGAAATGCTGAACCGCAATGCAAAATGCTTCTGTCAGTGCTTCGCTGGCGAGTAATTGCCGGGTGTGGCTTATTTCCTGCGGCAGCTTAGGGCAAAACCTGAAATTATCAGGTACGGCAGCCGCCCAGTTCTCAACCGTTTGCGGAGTTGGAATGCTGTAATAAGTTGTATTTAATTCAATACTGTTGAATTGCCGGCCATAGTATTTCAGGAAATCTTTTTCGCGCGCATCTTTCGGATAAATCAAACCCGCCCAAGCCTTTTCGCCCCAGATCGGGCAGCCAAGCCAAACCTGCGGAGTTTTACCGGTGCTGCGACTGTTGAGCAAAACAGCATTCCGCTCAGGATCTGGCGGAAGGGTAAAATCTACTGAAGAAACATCTGAAAGCCGACCGAAATCCATAGTTACAGTTACGAATATAACAGCCCAAAAGACGTTTTGTGCATCAACCGAAAAAGTTGATTTACTTTTGCAACCTCAACACACGCTTTTATGAAAAAATTCTTTGCCGTTTCGGCACTCGTCCTGTTGCTGGCTTCCTGCTCATCAACACCTGAAAAAACTGTTTACGCTTGTCCGATGGATTGCGAAAACGGTAAAACCTACGAAAAAGCAGGTCAATGCCCGGTTTGTGAAATGGATTTGGAAGAGGTATCGAAATAAACACGCTGCCGAAGCAAACAGTCACTAAAAACCCGAAAACCGTTCCGCAGCAATGCAGGAACGGTTTCTTTTTGCTCAGTATGGCAGCAAACTGAGGAAGCAGTACCGCAATCTTCATCAACAGAAAGGTGCAGCAACTGCGGGGCAAAAAACGGTTTATTTCTTAGGCGCAGCAACAGTAGCCTTACGGGCGGACAAAGCAGGTTTTGCTTTTACCATACGTACAGCACCGGCTTTGGTTTTAAATGTAGCGGGAGCAGTTGCAGCCTGTTTAGGCTGAACACCATCGCGATAAACCGGCTGCGGGCGGGCTTTGGGATCCTGCGGCTTTTGTTTCGGAGGATCCTGTGCAAACAATGCTGCCGAAAACAGCAATGCAAATCCGAGGAGAAGGCCTGTCTTTTTCATGTTCTGTGTTTTTTTACTGACCTTGGTAGTTCAATTCTGATGCCAAACTTTCGGGCAACATACATTTAGCTCATTTTATGCGCAACTGGCTCACCAAAACGGTACTTATTCTCTCGCTCGTTAGTCTTCTTAACGATGCGGCGAGTGAACTGCTGTTTCCGGTGCTTCCGCTTTGGATGAAGCAAGCCGGTTATGGTTTACTGTGGATTGGCATTGCAGAGGGCATTGCAGAAGCAGTTGCCGGATTAACGAAAGGCTGGTTCGGGCAATGGTCAGATCGTCGCGGCGAGCGGTTGCCGTTTGTGCGTTTGGGTTATTTGCTGGGTGCCTTGGCCAAGCCACTGCTTCCGCTCATTGCTGCAGCGCCCTGGGCCGTATTGATGCGCAGTACCGACAGGCTCGGCAAAGGTATGCGCTCGGGTGCGCGCGATGCGATGCTGGCCAGTGAAGCAGCACCTGAACAACGTGGCCGCGTATTCGGGTTTCACCGGTCGATGGATACGCTGGGCGCAGTAATCGGCCCGTTGCTGGCGCTGCTCTGGCTTTGGCATCATCCGGGCGGCGAATACACGCAGCTGTTTGCACTTGCACTGATTCCCGGCTTGCTGAGTGTATTGCTGCTGCTTGTACTGCGCGAGAAAAAAACACCTGCTGCAAACCGCAAGCCGCCGCCGTTTTGGGGAGCTTTTGGCTACTGGAAACAGGCAGGCAGCGATTATAAAAAACTAACCGGCTGGCTGCTGCTGTTTGCATTGTTCAACAGCTCTGATATGTTTCTGCTCCTGCTTGCACACGAAATTTTACCGGCGGAACTGAACATTGCGGGGCAAAACTTCAGTGCCGACTTTTGTGTTGTAGGACTTTATATTTTCTACAATCTTGTTTATGCACTCATGGCTTATCCGGCAGGCTGGCTGAGCGATAAATTTCATCCGCGCATTATGCTGAGTGTTGGACTTATTGCATTTGCAGCAACGTATGCAGGCATGGGCTGGATGTGTTTACAGAACAATGCACCGCTGATTTTGCTGCCTGTACTTTTTCTGGTGTATGGTTTTTACACCGCCTGCACCGATGGCGTAAGCAAAGCCTGGCTGAGCACACTTTGTGCTAAAACCGACAAAGGCACAGCAATGGGTTTGCAGGCAGGACTTACCAGTATTGCAGCACTTGTGGCCAGCTCAGCAGCTGGAATTATATGGAGCGCTGCCGGTTCCGAATTTGTTTTCTGGCCTGCAGCAACGGCAGCAGTTCTTTGTGTTGCCGGATTATGGCTGGCCGGACCCAAACAAAAAAGTACAGAACACAACAACTAATCAGCATGAACTTATTTCAGCTCTTCCTCCCTGCCCTGCTGCTTATTGCCGCCTGCCAGTCTGCTCCGGAAACTAAAGATGAATCAAACAAGCAGACTGTTGAAACTGTGCCCGATTCGCTTCAGTTTGCTGTATTTTACCAATCATTTGATGCCGATATTCGCAATGAAGTTAGCTTAGATGAATTAAAAAAATATGTAGATACGGAACAAGGACTTTGGATTATTGATGCCAACGGAGCAATGCCAAGATTTACACAGTATACATTGCTCAACACGGCTGCTTTGAGTAAAGGAATTAAAATAGTACAGATCAATAATACCCCCTGCAAATTACTGTTTGATTCACTTCCTGTGGTTGATTGCGACAAGCCTTCACTGTATTCAAAAGACGGCTGTTTTGCGCAGAAAATCAACTTATTTGCACAACAAAACATCTGGCTTGCAGCAGAATTGAAACCCGAAGAACGCTCAGCAATTGAAAAGCTGGCGAATACTATTGACTACACTGTAATTCAGACAACCGGCTTTCGCTATTACTTCTCAAAAATTGGCAGTAACTGGTTCATTAGTTTTATTGATACTCGCAAACCTTGTGAGGCATAAAAAAGTCTGTTGCGAATAACCGCAACAGACTTTTCGTGAATAATCAAACTACTGTATTATCAATAATTCTGTCTTCGTTTTTATTGCTGTTTGAAGAGTAACAGTGTACAAACCCTTCGCTAGTAAACCATCAAAATCAATACGAATTGTTCGTTCTGTCTCTGATGATGAAATCTGGCGCGAAAGAACTTCTCTTCCTGAAATGTCCGTGATAACTAATTTCGCATGCTCTTCTAATTTCTCAATGTTCACTGTAATCTGAGTTGAAGCCGGATTGGGGAAAATATGAAGAACAGCATCACTATTTTCAGTAATTACATCATCAGCCTCAGCAACTTCATCAGCGAGACGAGCTGCACTGTAACAGATCTGATAAGGCAAAAACCAATCTATTGCCCACGATGAAGCATTTTGTTTTACAGCATCCTCCTTATCCGAATAAGTTGCAGTAGTTTTTACATAATTGGCTTTGTCGGCATTGCAATTATCGGTGAGATAAGAGCACGGAACAGCAAGTGAACTGTTGGTATGCGCAATCCAGCCATGATTATCAGAACCAATTTGCGAATTCCCGGCCATGGCCATGGTAGTTGTACTTCCTGCCGCACGCGTGGCCGAAGCAAAAACTTCATCCCAAGCTCCTCCATAATTATTCCACGCGGAGGCTGCCGGATTTCCATTCAAATCAACCTTAATCACATGCCCGTTCCAACTACCGGCAACTGTTGTGTTATTGCCGCAAAGTGCAAAATAGTTCTTCCCCGAAGCATCTGTAAGCTGTGCTGAAGCCCGGTTAATTTCATACATAGAGTATGAAGATGCGGGGACATAGTAATTTGTCCACAACACATTACTGATGCTGTTATCGGTAAGCATTGCCCAAGCCTCGCTCTGTGATCCTGAATTACGAATAAATGCGCCCGTAAATAAAACGCCAACACCAAATGATGGGTCAGTCACCGCTTCAATATGCTCCACGCGAAATGTATTATCGGCTAAAGCATCATACAACACCGGAGCAGCGTGCAATGAACCATCAGCTGGATTCATACGCTGTACAAAAACCCGCGCTACCTGCCCGCGCACAGGATCATTGAAATATGATTTACCGGCAACTACAAGCTCAACATTACCTGAGGGGCCGTAAGGCAATTCACAAATACCAACTGCCTCATCATGATCTGCGGGCGAATTGCCGCCGATATCATACATCTTACTCCACACAAGATTCCCCCACGGATCAATATTCATTACTGAAACTCGTGATGAATTATGAAACGGATCATAAGATTGTCCGCACACATACAGATTACCTCCGTAAGCAGACTGCATCACCTTTACAGCTTGTCCGTGAAAAGTATATTTATAGAACGTAGTTCCGTTAACACTTCCATCGGCATTGAGCAACTGCCAGTAAATACCTTCAATATTTCCTCCGCTCAGATCATAGTAATTGCCAACAACAACAGTTTGTCCGTCAATCATAGGAAAAGCACCAATAGCGTATCCTTGTCTGTATGTACCGGTTAAATCAAGTAATATGTAAAGTCGTTTAAAATTTACCGGCTGTGTAAGTAATCCGTTTTTATCGGTACGGATTACACAAGGGTATCTGTAAATTGGTCCGGAACTGGTTCGGGTTTCTCCGGCTGAGATGTAACCCAAGGGTGTAGCCGGAATATTTTCGACCGGTGTAATCTTGTAAAAATAATTGCTGTAGCCGGAGTAACCCGAAGGGTAAACGTTGTGATAACTCTGGGCACAGATACTTGCAGCATTCAACATGGCAAGCAGCAGAAAAATGGAGTATTTTTTCATGGTGTTGTTATTATTTTCGGCGAAAGTAAAATTGACACTGAGCCGCTTGCAAAGTCGATTAAAATGAAAGTGAGCAAAACAATCATGACATCCCGCCAAATAAAAAACAATAAATCACTAACAATGAAATACTTAAACGGAATTATTTTTCCTTAGTTGTGTAAAAACTGACGGCTGTAAACAAAGCGCATTCACGGCAAATTCCATATCGTTGAATAATGGTATCTTAGGTTATTAATGCCGGATTTTTCTGTTCGGCTGCTAACCAAAAAATAAAACGTACTATGAAAAAATGTATCGCTTTAGTGTTAGCCCCTGTATTCATCCCTTTGTTTATTTCTGCTCAAACGTTAAACTGGCAAGCTCGCGGGCCCGGCGGAGGCGGTGCTTTATTTTCTCCGTCAGTCAATCCGTTCTCGCCAAATGAGTTCAGCGTAGCTTGCGATATGACTGAGTTATTCCGCACAAACGACTTCGGTCAAAGCTACACGCTAACTGATTTCAGACAGCTGCAGGGCGGCCCGAATGCTAAAGTATGCTATACATCAACGCCCGGTTTGCTGTACTGTATTAACTATGATGATGACGTAGCTCGTCCGGTAAAAAGCACAGATAACGGTGCAACCTGGACAATGCTTCCGGGTAATCCGGATATCTGGGAAAACACATATT
>CALRTD020000144.1:0-9246 GCA_943371015.1 Synechococcus sp. UW140
TTATTTCGCTGCTTGCGCTCAGGTTGTTTGCCAACTATGTAATTGCTCACGGAAAAGCAGCACGCAGCTGGCAAAAGAAAGTGCTGAACGGAGAAATTACCGGCATCAAAAACAAAACAGTTTTTGCCGCAGGACAAGAGTTTGAAGTCCCCGCCGAACTGCTCAAAGACTTAAAACCCGGCGATGAAATAACAGCCGAAATAAGTGTTGCCGGCAACTATCTGATACATCTCGAAAAACGAACTGCTCAGGCCTCCGAAGAAGTTGCGGCGGATTCAGAAACGAAGTAGTCAGTGGCAAACCATAATCAACAATCAAATGTTGTTATGAAACAAGTACTCGAACTATCTAAAAAAGGGAAATACATTCTGATAGGCTTATTCCTTACAGTAATTGTAGTTGCAACTACTTATTTTACAAGAAATTGGTTACTCTGGCAGAAAAAATTAGAATACTTTAAGACAAATAAAATAGATTCAAAAATATTGGATTTGAAATATTTGCAAAGAGGAGACTATTTAGTTAAATTAAATCTTGTAGATAGTATTGTAGAATTTGATTTACCAATTTCATTTGAAGTTAAAAGGGATAAAATCCAAATAGGTGATAGCCTTTCCAAAATGGCTAATTCTGGCAAATGTGAAATATTCAGAATTAATAATAATGGTAATATAACCAAGGTAAGTGAACTAAAAATTCATTAGGTTAAATTTGATTTATATAACTAATGAACAACTTGCAAAATTAGCAAGTCACTAACAAAAGATATGTAAAACGTTAATTCCCGGTTTTTGTCCTATATATTTTCTCAGCATCAGCCAACAGCCGGTTTAGCTGTTCGCGCTGAGAAATTAGTTGAGCTACAACAGTACGCCGGCGAACAAACAAACTGCCGAGCAACCAGCGCCGCGCTAGTGTACGCAGTGTGAGGTGGTAGTACCAGGCAAACAACCCCAGAGGCAAAGCAGCAAGCACAACGGCCAAAGCAATCCATCCGCTTCCGGTAATGTGGTTTGCAGTAACTCCAAGCACCACATACCAAATCAAAAACAGCAGCGCACCGGTTACGGCACCAATTGCGCCTCTGAACTCGCGGGCTTTTACTAATGTGCGCGAAAGCATCGATGCAAGCCAGAACGGCAAAATATTCAGCACCATTCCGCACATGTAAAACGGAAACCCGAATACAGTCCGCAGCAGCGCCGCAATACGGTCAAAAACCGGGCGTGCAGGTCTGTTGCCGCGCAGCGCGTTGTCGCTGAGTCCCAGTTCATCAATCTTCCAGAAATAGCTGCTCATTTCGCTGCGGATCATGGCTAAGTGCTGCGGATCATTTTCGCGAAACCATTTTGCAACGGCAGCAATCTGCCGCGTCAGTTTAAATTCGTTTTCGGCCGATTCTTCGGGCAAACCTAAATTTTTACGCAGTACATCACCGCGCAGGCGTTCGGTTTGCAGCACAAGGCGTTCATCTTCTTCGTTTTCAATATGTATGATTTGCGCTTGCAATCGGCGGCGAATTTCATCGGTAAGTGCTTCGGCGGCCGCAAATCCATCTCGCGTAAACAAGTCTTTATAATCGCTCACCGCAATCGGTTCAGCTACTTTTACAAACACATCTCGTCTGAACGTATGCGGATCATCGTAGTTTATGCCCACAGCCAGAATTTTCACGTTCAGCGTAAAATTGTTGGCCTCTTCAGCACCAAGAGCAATGCGGGCTGCGCCGGTTTTCAGCTCTCGCAGTTTGCGTTCGGTTATACTTATTCCTTCCGGAAAAATAAGTATTGCAGCACCTTGTGCTAATTGCTCGTAACACTTTGCAAATGTTTCTTCGTTGCGATGGAGTTGCGTCGGATCGTCTTGTTTCCTGTAAATCGGAATCATGTTGAATTTGGGCAGCAGCCATTGCGCAAATCTTGTTTTAAACGCAACTGCTTTAGCCAGAAAATGAACCCGCCGCCCGAGCAGTACTGCCAGCACCAGCGGATCAAGCAGCGCACCCGGATGATTTGCGCAAATCAGCAGCGGCCCGGTAGCCGGAATACGTCCGCGGTTTTGCACCGCCGTTTCACGGAAAAAGAAACGAAACGTAACTCTGAATAAAAGCCGGAAGAGGTTGTACAGCATAGTTTGGGATTGCAAAATAATGAATTTGTACATCCTGATGCTTTTCTGTTTGTTGTTGGGCGTGCCCCGTTCTGCCTCAACTACATGGCGGCAAGGGGTCGGGCTGTCGGCTATAGTACTGCTCTGGCGGCCATGTGCTGCTCGCGCTGCGGTCGCTTCCTTCGGTCGCGTCCTCGCTGCGGCATCACAAGGCCGCCAAAGCAGTAGCTGCCGCCTCCATCCCTCACGCAGGAGCATCGCGAACGCGTATCTACATCCGGCGGGATGTCGCCCCCAATGCCCCCGGATGCTGCATAGTAACGACATCCGCCCCCAATGCCCCCCTGCTGCATAGTAACGACATCCGCCGGATGTCGTTACATTTGTAGGCTTTATGTCTACACACCGCGAACTTTTTCTCCGTCACGTCGCACAAACCAGTCCGGCACCGCTGGCATTGGAGATCGAACGTGCCGAGGGCTCCTATCTCTTTGATGTTTCCGGCAAACGATATACCGACCTTATCGCGGGCATTTCGGTCAGCAATGTCGGGCACCGGCATCCGCATGTGCTGGCGGCTATTCACGCACAGCTTGATAAGTACATGCACCTGATGGTTTACGGCGAGTACGTGCAGACGCCGCAGGTGCGTTTGGCCGAAAAACTGGCTTCACTCCTGCCCGCTCCGCTGAGCTGCACTTACTTTACCAACTCGGGTGCCGAGGCTGTAGACGGGGCACTGAAACTTGCCAAACGCGTTACCGGGCGCAGTCAGCTTATTTCGTTTCGCAATGCTTATCACGGCAGCACACACGGGCCATTAAGCATTATGGGCAGCGAAACATTCAAGACGGCTTTTCGTCCGCTCCTGCCCGATACACTTATTCTCGATTACAATGACTTCGGGCAGCTGCAGCACATTACCGAACACACCGCTGCTGTAGTCATAGAAGCCGTTCAGGCCGAAAGCGGTGCACTTGTACCGGCTGCCGGCTTTCTAGAAGCGGTGCGCGCACGCTGCACCGAAACCGGCACGCTTCTTATTCTCGACGAAATTCAAACCGGTTTCGGCCGCACCGGAAAACTGTTTGCACGCGAACACAGCGGCATTGTGCCTGATGTGATTTGTCTCGCAAAAGGCATGGGCGGCGGACTTCCTATTGGTGCATTTGTGGCATCGGCGCAGCACATGCAGACATTTACCGATAAGCCTGTGCTCGGGCACATCACCACGTTTGGCGGCAATGCAGTTTGCTGCGCGGCGGCACTCGGTGTTATCGAAGTGCTGGAAAACGAAAACCTCGCCGAAGGCGTTGCACAGCGCGAAGCTGTAGTGCGCGAAACACTAGTGCATCCTGCAATTCACGAAGTGCGCGGCAAAGGCTTGCTGCTGGCTGCGGTGTTTACCGATTTTGCATTCAACAAAATGGTAATCGATAATGCCATCAGTCGCGGCGTTATCACCGACTGGTTTTTGTTTTGCGACAATGCCCTGCGTATTGCACCTCCACTCAACATCAGTGTTGATGAACTGCGCAGGTCATGCATGATGATTCTGGAATCTATTGATGCTTGTGTCGCTCAGACAGACAAGGGCTTCTAGTATGTTCCTACTGAAAGCATAACCAATGTGCAGGCTTCAACCGGTTCTATCCCTTTTGAAATTGCCCAGTTGTAAATGGTTGCATTTTCGGTTCCGGGATTTAAGATTAAGCGCTGAGGTTTCAAAGAAGCAATGTAATCGAGCCACGCAGCTTGATTGGCGGGGCCAACATACAAGGTTACTGTGTTTACGTTTTCCTCGGCAGGATAACCGGTTTTAATTTCAATGCCATCAATTTCACCGCCACGTAAACCAACTGCAACCACTTCATGTTTGTGCTGTTTGAGCATACGCACGGCGCGGTTGCTGTAGCGTTCCGGGTTTTCGGATGCGCCAATTACTACTGTTTTTATGCTGCTCATGATTCGGTGTAATTAAGGTCTTTGCCGTAGGTTTCTTCTAATTTCCACAGGGCAAAAAATGCTGCGGCAAAGGTAATAACGCCGGTAATAATAGCAGCTGTAACATTGCTCCAGCCAAGGCTGAACGTAAGGCCTGTGCCAAAAAACTGGAACAGAAAAGTAAGCAGCACTGTGCCGCCGCGCACAAAGTTGGGGGCTGTTGTGGTTACTGTAGAGCGGATATTTGTTCCAAACAATTCTGATGCGGCCGACATAAATACGGCCCAGAAACCGGTAGCAAAACCAGTAATGCCGCAAACAACATAAAACATCGTTTGTGAACGCGCTGCAACAAAGAAATACAAACACACACAGCCCAGCGTAAGGAGTAAAAATACAGCAAGTGCTTTTTTACGGCTGCGCAGATACTGACTCAGCCAGCCGCTGGCCACATCGCCAATGGTAATCCCGATATAAGCATACTTAATGGCTTCACGCGGCGAGGGCAGCATATCTTCCGGCATTCCCATAGCGCGGCCCATCTCGGGACAAAAAGTAATTAAGATGCCCATAACATACCAAACCGGCAAGGCAACTAAAATAATATTGAAATATTTCATGAGTTGCTTTCCGCTTCTGAACAGCATCAGGAAATTGCCGCGACTCACGTTACTTTTCTTAATCTCCGAAAACATACCAGATTCATACACACCTATCCGCAACAGCAAGAGCAAAAGTCCCATGCCGCCGCCAATGTAGTACGACCAGCGCCAGTCGTTAATAAACTCGCCCACATAACCAGCCACTACCGCACCGCACAAGCCAACCGAAGCTACAATCATAGTTCCCCAGCCGCGGTTTTCTTTGCTCATGCTTTCGCTTACCAGGGTAATACCTGCACCCAGTTCGCCCGCGAGACCGAAACCGGAAACAAAGCGCAGAATGGCATAGGTGGAAGTATCGGTAACCATGCCGTTGAGAATATTGGCAATGGAATAGGTAATGATAGATCCGAACAAAACCGAAAGCCGTCCTTTCTTATCACCAATAATTCCCCAGATAATCCCGCCGAAAAGCATCCCGATCATCTGAATATTCAGCAGTGAAATTCCGGTATTCTTAACAGCTGATTTTAATTCATCGCCCGCAAGGGTTTTGCCAAGAATATCGTTCAGGCTGTTGGTGCGTTCCATGCCAAACAGCACGAGATCATAGATATCAACAAAGTAGCCAAGCGCTGCCACCAGCACCAGCATTCCAACTTTGCGATCTTTCAATTCACTCAGCAGCATAAAAAGTGTAAAGCGGTAAGTGTAAAGTGGAGAGCGAACATGTATTAAATGAATCGCAGCACAAGCTATGCATTGCATAATTTGTGCTGCGAATATACTGAAGTGTTCTGTTTATCAGCGTAAAATCACTTTACACCTTACACTTTTCACTTTACCCTTTATTTATTACTTGGCGGCGGGCTTGGGTTTTGTTTTGAGCCGGGGTTAGCAATGCTTTGGCGCATTTCAGTATCGGCTTGTACGTTTTGGAGTTTGTAGTAGTCAAGCACGCCGAGGTTTCCGCTGCGGAAAGCTTCAGCAATGGCTTTCGGAATTTCGGCTTCTGCCTCAATAACTTTGGCGCGGGCATCCTGCGCTTTCGCTTTGTTTTCCTGCTCGTGGGCTACCGCAAGACTGCGGCGTTCTTCGGCTTTGGCCTGTGCAATGTTTTTATCGGCATTGGCCTGCGCCATTTGCAGCTCGGCACCAATGTTTTTGCCTACGTCAACATCGGCAATATCAATCGAAAGAATTTCAAACGCTGTGCCCGAATCAAGTCCTTTCGAAAGCACGAGCTTTGAAATTGAATCCGGATTTTCGAGCACTACTTTATGGCTGGCTGCCGAACCAATTGAGGTTACAATACCTTCGCCTACACGGGCCAGAATAGTTTCTTCACCCGCACCGCCTACTAACTGACGAATGTTGGCACGCACGGTAACACGGGCTTTTGCAACAAGCTGAATGCCATCTTTAGCTACAGCAGCAACCGGCGGAACATCAATTACTTTAGGGTTTACCGACATCTGCACAGCCTGAAATACATCGCGGCCGGCCAAATCAATAGCTGTTGCCGATTTAAAGTCGAGCGGAATATTGGCTTTATCGGCTGAGATTAACGCATTTACAACCAGTTGAACATGCCCGCCGGCCAGAAAGTGCGCTTCAAGCTCATCGCGCGTGAGTTTTAACCCTGCTTTGTGCGAGTTCACCATTGCATTCACAATCATGCTCGGCGGCACTTTACGGATACGCATCGCAATAAGCTGAATAATGGGAACGCGCACACCCGAAAGCAATGCAGAGATCCACAGCCCGAGCGGCACGAGGTAAAAGAAAAGAATGAGCAGAATAAATGCTGCTGCCGCACCAATAAGGTATAAGGTTGTTTGGTTCATGTGTGTAGAATGAATGGTGTTTCGAAGGTAGTGATTTTTCAGGGGCAAAGGAATTTACATATTGCCGCACATCAAAAATGGCTGCACGCACTTACAACTCCTGCTTCTATTCAGCTATCCGAGTTTGACGTTGCTGTACGTATTCACTAGCCGGTTAGGCAGCAATTTTGTATTCTGATAAAACACGGGGATTACAGAACGATGCAGCAATCAATTACTGCGTTCTGAATGCATTTAATTCTTCAAGCGATTTCTCGCGGTGGTGCAGGTAAACATCCCGGTGAAAACCATCAAGTTTACCTAATAAATGCACCAATTGAAATTTCTCCTGATCGCTGAGTGTTCCGGTAACCAGTCCTGAAACCTGTTTCATTCGCTCAGCTATGCTAAACATTAATGCTCGTCCCTGTTCGGTATGTCTTACCAGTGTGCTTCGGCGGTCGCTTGGATCGTTTAGCTCTTCGAGTAAACCGAGACGAACCATGCGGCGGATGATTTCCAGTCCGGAAGTTTTTTCGTGTGCATTTCGATGTATCAATTCGGTTTTCGACATACCGGTGCTTCCTGTAAGACCGGCCAGATAAGTAAACTCATCGAGCGATTGAAGTGGCGTGCCGGCCAGTGCTTTTTTGGTGTACAATTTTGCATAGCGATGCATGAAACCAACCAATGCTGTTAACTGACTGTCAAGGTGTAAAAAATCATCCCACATCTTTGCTTCGCGACTGCCGCCTTCGGGGCGCGATGCGTCTGTAATTTCGCGCAGGCGGTTCTGATTGACCAACCAGGCCGTAAATCCGGTAAGATCACCTACTTCTGCGTGCGCCTGCTCGTAACGGTCGAGTTGCTCCAACACCTGCCCCAGTAATTCGTATCGCTTTGAAAGTTGATTCATCAGTTTTTCGGATAATCTGATGAATAAACAAGAATGTTAAAAAATGGTTCAATAACCTGCTAAAAAAATATTTTTAGCACAAAACCGAACAAAGCAGTTTTTATGGTGTTATTGATGTGTTAAACACAATTCGGTCATGAATTTCAGACATTTCCTCTCAATTTTCCTCCTTCTTTTCACAGCAAATCTGCTGAACGCACAAACTGGCATTATCCGCGGCCGCGTTACCGATGCGGCTACCAACGAGCCTGTGTTGTTTGCTGTTGTGGGCTTGCAAAACACCAGCATCGGCACTACAACCGACACCGCAGGGCGTTTCGAAATCCGCAACCTCAATCCGGGACTCTACAATGTTCAGGTAAACATGATTGGTTACCTGAAGAAAACGGAATTTGAGGTGCTGGTGACCAACGTAAAACCTACCGATCTTGAAATCCGCCTTGAGTCAGACAGCCGCAGCATTGATACGATTGAAATTGTAGCTTCGCCGTTTAACAAAACGCTCGAAAGTCCGGTTTCACTGCGCAGCATTGGTACTGCCGAAATTGAGCGTACTCCCGGCGGCAACCGTGATATTTCAAAAACTATACAGTCGCTGCCGGGTGTGGCTTCACCCCCATCGTTCCGGAACGATATTATTATCCGCGGCGGCGCACCCAACGAAAACCGCTTTTTCCTAGATGGTATTGAGATTCCGAACATCAACCACTTTGCTACGCAAGGTTCATCGGGCGGGCCGGTTGGTTTGCTCAATGTGAACTACATCCGCGAGGTCGATTTTTACTCGGGTGCATTCCCGGCTACCCGCGGCAACGCTCTGAGCTCGGTTTTCGATTTCAAAATGAAAGATGGGAATACCGACCGCCTTATTACAACCGGCACTATTGGTTCAAGCGATGTCGGTTTAACCTTCGACGGCCCGATTGGCAAAAACACAACCTTTATCGTTTCGGCACGCCGCTCGTACCTGCAGTTTTTATTTCAGGCGCTCGGACTTCCGTTTCTGCCAACCTACAACGACTTCCAGTTCAAAACCAAAACCAAGTTTGGCGAAAAAGGAGAGTTAACCTTTCTCGGCCTCGGAGCTGTTGACCAGTTCCGACTGAATCTTGAGCAGAATGAAACCGAAGAACAGCGCTATATCCTTGAAGTGCTTCCGGTTCAGGAACAATGGAATTATATGAATGGTGTTACCTACAAACACTTCCTGAACAACGGAACACTTTTCTTTGCGCTGAGCCGGAATATGCTCAACAATACTTCTACAAAATACTTCCAAAACGACGAAAGCGATCCGAATAATCTTACACTAAAATACATTTCACAGGAGAGCGAAAACAAATTCCGTTTTGAGCATGCTATCTATAATAATGGCTGGAAATTCACCTACGGAACCGGAGTTGAATTGGTACGCTTTACCAGCGATACCTATCAGAAGCTGTCAACACCAAACGGCGTTGTAACGGTTGACTTTGATTCGAAATTAGTGTTCATGAAATACGCGCTGTTTGCACAAGCCAGCAAGCGACTCATGGATGAACGGTTGACTCTTTCGCTCGGACTCCGAACCGATTTCTCTGATTACTCAGATAAAATGCTGAATCCGGTTGATCAGCTTTCACCACGCTTTTCAGCATCGTATGCACTTAATCCGAAATGGTCGATTAACGTTAATGCAGGACGCTATTATCAACTTCCGGCATACACAGTGCTTGGCTTCCGCAACAATGGCGGAGAGCTTGTAAATAAAGCCAATGGTGTTGATTACATCCGTGCCGACCATGCTGTTGCCGGTATTGAATATGCACCGTGGAACAATGCCCGCATCACGGTTGAAGGCTTCTACAAG
>CALRTD020000145.1:0-9244 GCA_943371015.1 Synechococcus sp. UW140
ACCAGTAAACGCAAAGGCGAATTTTATACCGATCGCTATGGTGATACCAGCAGCTTTATTCCTTCGCGCAATACATACATTACAGTTGATAAAGCGGCGTATGCTAAAACAGCTGAGGTATCGCCCGAAAAAATGAATACGGCCAGCGACAGTATTTTCTGGACAATCGGCGGCAACTATATCATGAAAGATCAGCTGGTGATACTTGATATCCTGGCACACAATAACTGGAAACGGCCAATTTATTTTGCACCCGGAATGCCCGGTTCAGCATACGGTAATCTCAATAATTACCTTGAAGCCGAAGGTATGGCGTGGAGGCTCACACCGTTTTATCACAACGATGAAGACCATGAACTCACAACAGATCCGGCGTGCAATACCGAAAAATCGTTTAAACTGATGATGCAAAACTACGCCTGGGGTGGATTGAAAAACCCGGATGTATATGCAGATGAAACTGTTGAACGCATGTTCATTGATCCGATGCGCGAAAGTGCTGCCGTAGTTGCTGCTGCGCTTATCAGCGAAGGAAAAAAAGAAAAAGCCGCTCAGCTTATCAAACGCTGTATCGAGGAATTACCCGCAACACAAGCACCGCCGGATGATAAATGGCTTGCATTATGTGCTGTGGCTTTTGGAACAGGTGATAAAACACTTGCCGAAAATAGTTCTAAAATAGCATTTAAACATGCAACCGAAAGTGTACGGTGGTACATTGATATGCACCTTCGTCCGGGCGATTATTACACGCAAATTAATATCATGGAACAGCTTTATGGTTATGCTGTACTTTCGGGTAATAAAAATTTAGCTGACGAGTTTTATTCAAAAGCTGCACCCTACACCGAACTGGGTATTCCGGACAACCTAATGCCCGATACAGTAGAAAAACCAGATCTTGATTCAACTATTCTGGACACACTTTCAGAGTAATTTTCTCCGGAAATATTTCAATACAAATCAGGGTTGGATCAACTAAGAAATCCGGCTCCAGTTTACCGAGCCTGAATACTCGCGTTCCAGTTCTTCGCGCAGCGGAAGATGATCGGCAGAAGAAAGATTAGGATCAGCATCAAGAATTTCGGATGCCGCAATACGTGCATGCTGAAGTATTGGAGCATCTTTAGTAAGATCGGCCAAACGCAGGCCCAGCAAACCGCTCTGCCGCGTGCCTTCTAAATCGCCGGGGCCGCGAAGTTGCAAGTCAACTTCAGCAATTTCAAAACCATCGTTAGTACGCACCATTGTTTCCATGCGCAGCTTCGATTCTTTACCAAGTTTTTCGCCGCTCATCAATATGCACCACGATTGCTCGGCACCACGCCCTACCCGTCCGCGCAACTGATGCAATTGCGAAAGTCCAAACCGCTCAGCACTTTCAATAACCATTACCGAAGCATTGGGAACATTCACTCCTACTTCAATTACAGTTGTAGCAACCATAATTTGCGTCTCACCGCGCACGAAGCGTTGCATCTCAAAATCCTTATCGGCAGGTTTCATTTTACCGTGTACAATGCTTACACGATAATCGGGCAATGGAAATGCGCGTGAAATGCTTTCGTAGCCATCCATCAGATCCTTGTAATCCATTTTTTCAGATTCCTGAATCAGCGGATATACAATGTAAACCTGCCTGCCTTTTGCAATTTCTTCGCGCATAAAACCGAAAAGGCGTTCACGCGCGGCATCATAAAAATGCAATGTTTTAATAGGCTTTCGTCCGGCCGGAAGCTCATCAATAATTGACGTATCCAGGTCGCCGTAAAGTGTCATTGCCAATGTGCGCGGAATGGGTGTGGCTGTCATTACCAGCACATGCGGCGGCTTTACGTTCTTGCGCCAGAGTTTCGAGCGTTGCTCAACCCCAAAGCGATGTTGCTCATCAATAACGACAAGGCCGAGATTGGCAAACTTTACTTCATCTTCAATAAGTGCATGAGTACCTACCAGAATGTGCATGCGGCCTGCCCTTAATTCTTCATGCAGCTTTCGGCGTTGCGCCTGCTTTGTGCTGCCGGTAAGCAAACCAACCTGCACAGGCATATTGCCCAGCAATTCGGTAAGCGTTTGATAATGCTGCGCAGCAAGAATTTCGGTGGGAGCCATAAGGCAAGCCTGAAAGCCAT
Source organism: Synechococcus sp. UW140 (assembly GCA_943371015.1). Taxonomy (GTDB): domain Bacteria; phylum Bacteroidota; class Bacteroidia; order Palsa-965; family Palsa-965. Next base: position 2,133 of record CALRTD020000145.1, read on the forward strand.
TATCGTTAGCCAGCAGCATGCACATCAGCGATACAACTGTTTTTCCGCTGCCTACATCACCCTGCAGCAAACGATTCATTTGCTTACCGCTGCCCATGTCACCGCGGATTTCGCGGATCACGCGCTTCTGCGCACCGGTAAGCGGAAACGGGAGATACTGCTCAAAAAAAGTATTGAATAACTCACCTACCTTATTAAAATCGAAGCCGCGAAAATTCTCTTTCCGCAAATGCTTTACACGAAGCAGTTTGAGTTGAATAAACAGAAATTCTTCAAACTTGATGCGCTTCTCGGCACGTTCAAGCTTTTTAAGATCAGTCGGGAAATGAATTTCGCGCAGTGCATCTTCGCGACCGGGGAGTTTGTATTTCTCAAGAATTGATGCCGGCAGAATTTCAGGAATCTTTCCGGTGATCTGCGGCACAAGTACCTTCTGCAGCTTTAAAATCCCTTTAGAATCCAACCCTTTCATCTTCGTCTTTTCAGTCGAAGAATACATGGGCTGCAATGCACTGGCACGTTTCAGCAAATCTTCACTCACCTCCTCCACTTCAGGATGTGCAATGTTTATGCGGCCGTTGTACACCGAAGGCTTTCCGAAAACAATATATTCCTTTCCGGATTTATACTTCCCGTCGAGCCACTTCAAGCCCTGAAACCAAACCAATTCTACCGATCCATAAGCATCTGTAAGGTGTGCTACCAAGCGGCGGCCTTGCTTTTGTCCAACTATTTCGGCATGCAAAATTTGTCCGCGAAGCTGCACATAAGGCAGATCAGCATTGATTTCGTTCGTTCTGTAAAAGCGGGTGCGGTCAACATAACGGTACGGATACCAGCGCAGCAAATCACCAAAGTTCTGAATACTCAGTTCAGACTTCAGCAGCTTTGCCCGTTCAGGACCAACGCCTTTTAAAAATTCAACAGGAGTATCAAGAAAACTGTTGGCCACAGTTGCGAAAATACGAAAACCATCTTGCGTATCTTCATTGCCGATGTTTCGGCTTGAACTTATTACCAGAATAAAAGCGCCTCAGCAAGTTTGTTTCGATCTTGCCCGCAGTATTGATGCGCATCTTTCTTCGCTTCAACACACAAAAGAAAAAGCTATAGCAGGCCGCACAAATGGGCTGATTGAAAAAGGGGAAACAGTTACTTGGAAAGCCCGCCATTTCGGATGCAACTGGCGCATGACAGTTGCCATTACCGAAATGCGAGTACCAGAATACTTCTGCGATGAAATGCTGACCGGTCCTTTCAAAAAAATGAAACACGAACATTTCTTCACGTCAACCAATGAAGAAACGCTAATGAAAGACATCTTCGAATGTGCAGCTCCGTTTGGAATTATAGGCCGCGCAGCTGAAGTAATCTTTCTAAAAAAATACATGCTGCGTTTACTTCAAAAAAGAAACGAACAGCTGGTAAAGCTGGCAGAACGAATCCGATAATCTTACACTACAATTTAGCTAAAACAGTGTAAAAATTTATCCCAATCGTGCTTTAAAATAATGCTATTGAAACCTGTGGCAGTAAGACAATAAGAGTTCATTTGCTGAAGTCCGATTTTACATAGACTAACCACTATACGTTGATTTTCTATTGCTCTGTATGATAGCATCTTCGCATACTTTGCGCCTTTGCGTGACATTATTTTTCACGCAAAGGACACAAAGAAAAAACGCATCAAAAAAATTACTCGATATGATACCGCAATAAACGACGCTCTACATAAGAAGTTTGAGAAGCATACGCATATTGCTGCCGCACAAAGCCAATACCCTCCGCAAAATTACTAAGCATACGTCGCGGATTACCACCATTAACAAGAATATAAAACGTAGTAAATGTGCTGCGTTCAAGTGTATTGAAATTTCCCGCAGTTACATTTATGCTACGCATTGCAGTTTGCATGGAGTCGGTTGATTCCAGAATTAGACCTTGTACATTATCAGAATCACGGCGATACGAGATGGGTTGTCCGGCCATATTGGCTGCAAATACAATATCACCAACCTCATTTACAATACAGTTCGCCGAGTCGCGATACAATCCTGAAAAGAAATTGAATCCCCAGTTTTTAAAAATTTTGTACGTATTCCCGCCAATCACCGAATCACCAATAATCCGTACCGAATCTGTTTGAACAACTGTTTCATTACCATTGGTATCAATACTCACATGCTCAAACACCCAGTAGCTCCCTGAGTCGAGCGGGAAATAAGCAACACTTTGCGGAGTGGATGGTGCAGGCGTTTGATTGACAATTGGTGTTTCTTCTTTTTTGCAGGCCACAGCGAGCAGCATTAATGCAGCAGCACTATAAATTACTTTTTTCATGATGTGTAGGTTTGCGTTTTTAGGAGATGTGCGTGAGAAGAACGAGCTCTACCCTCAATTATTTTTCGCACAATAATTTCCCAACGTTCACGTTGAGACCCAAAACAAAACGAGCCCCGGTGTAACCAGAGCTCGTTTATATAGAATTATTCCACTCGTTTAGACCAGAATGGTAACCGGGTTCTCAAGCATTGCTTTCAGCGTTTGCAGGAAAGCAGAACCGCTGGCGCCGTCAACTACACGGTGATCGCACGAAAGTGTTACTTTCATTACTTTGCCCGGAACAACCTGTCCGTTTTTCACTACCGGCGTATCTTTGATTCCACCTACTGCAAGAATACAAGCATCTGGCGGATTAATGATAGCCGTAAACTCTTCGATACCGAACATGCCGAGATTTGAAATGGTAAAGGTATTTCCTTCCCAATCAGCCGGCTGAAGTTTTTTGTCTTTTGCTTTTTGTGCAAAGGTTTTTACTTCGGCAGCAATCTGCGAAAGCGATTTTTGATCGGCGAAGCGAACTACAGGTACAAGCAGTCCATCCTCAACAGCAACGGCAACACCTACATGCACATGGTTGTTGTAGCGGATTTTATCGCCCAGCCATGAACTGTTTACTTTCGGGTGTTTACGCAGCGATGCAGCCACGGCACGGATGACGATATCGTTGAACGACACTTTTACCGGAGCAATGGCATTAATGGCTTCACGCGCTTTGGTAGCCTCATCCATATTGATTTCCATGGTGAGGTAGAAATGCGGCGCGCTGAATTTACTTTCGGCTAAGCGACGTGCAATCGTTTTGCGCATCTGCGAAACCGGTTCTTCGGTATAGCTTTCCTGACCGGCAACAACGGGTGTATTGAACTGAGCAGCCGGCGGCACCATTGAAGGATGCCACTGTTCAACATCGCGTTTTACAACACGACCAAAATCGCCGGAGCCTTTCACTTGCTGAAGGTCGATGCCTTTATCAGCAGCTAATTTTTTGGCAAGTGGTGAAGCTTTGATACGCGCATCTCCATTTTCGGAAACTGCGGCAACCGGCATTTGCACCACGGGAGCTGTTTCAACTTTAGCAGCCACCGGTGCAGCTTTTACTTCAGCCACAGGTTGCGAAGCTTCGGCCTTGGGAGCTTCTGCTTTAGCAGTTGCAGGAGCTGCTGTAAGCAATGCAGAAATATCTTCGCCCGGAGCACCGATAATACAAAGGATTGCATCAACCGGCGCACCCTGACCTTTTTCGATACCAATATGGAGCATAGTGCCGTTAAAAAACGACTCAAATTCCATAGTGGCCTTGTCAGTTTCAATTTCGGCCAGCAATTCACCGCGTTTCACGGTATCTCCTACTTTCTTGTTCCACGACGCTACCACACCTTCGGTCATGGTATCGCTGAGTTTGGGCATTCGAACTACTTCAGCCATTGTATAAAGTGATGAGTGTAAAGTGTAGAGTGTAAAATGGTTTTATTGGTCCTGTCAGATTCGCTGTGCTCGTCTGATTATTTGTTTATTGACTGCTTAACCTCGACGATAACTCGTATCTCTCGCGAGATTGTTTAGCGTTGTCCTCACTATTGCTGTTAATATATTTATGATCGCTCTTATTTCCTGCAATAATTGTTGCGTTTCAATATGAATGATCTTTGTGTGTTCAATTAATCGAAGCCAGTAGTGTGTTTCACGGGCTTCTTTTAATGCGATGCTCATTTTTGCTGCAAACTCACGCTTCGAGATAGCTCCTTCGGCTTCTTCAATATTTGCGCCGATACTTGTACCTGAACGCAGAAGCTGCTTTGAAAGCACATACTCATTTTGCTGCTTTGCTAAGCAATAAGCCGCAATGATCTGTTTTGCAAAATCGAAAGAACGATTAAGAATTGTTTTCTTGGTTTCCATAATAATTAACTAATAAATTGACTTGACAATACAGGGATCCGACCCGTAATAACACTTATCCTGAACCTTAATTAATTCCTCTTACGATCACTCTTCACCTTACACTTTCCACTCTTCACTTTCCACTAAATGCTGAGTGGAACTCAATCCATAATGTAAGGATAATCCGCCTGCATATAAACATCCTTGTAAAGTTCTTCGGCTTCGGGGAAGGGTGATTCCTCGGCAAACTTTACGGATTCGTTTACGATGGCTTCTACTTTGGCTTCCATTTCTTCGATGCCTTTGTCATCGATCCAGCCATTTTCACGCATGGTGGTGAGTACGCGCTCAATCGGATCTTGCTGCTTGTAGGCTTCAAGTTCTTCTTTGGTGCGGTACTTGGCGGGATCCGACATTGAGTGGCCGCGGTAGCGATAGGTTTTCATTTCAAGCAGCACGGGGCCTTTGCCTGAACGGCAATGCTCAGCAGCTTTGGCAATGGCTTCGTGCACGGCTTCGCAGCTCATGCCGTCAACCGCCCATGAAGGCATATCGTAAGACTCACCGAGCGTGTAGAGATCGGTTACGTTACTGGTACGCTCAACCGAAGTACCCATGGCGTAGTTGTTGTTTTCAATGATGAAGATTACGGGAATCTTCCACAACATAGCCATGTTAAACGCTTCGTGCAGCGCGCCCTGACGTACGGCTCCGTCGCCCATGTAGGTTAAAGTAACACGGCCGTTGTTGTTGTACATATCGGCAAAAGCAATGCCTGCACCCAGCGGAATTTGTCCGCCAACAATACCGTGTCCGCCATAGAAATTATGTTCTTTGGAGAACAGGTGCATAGAGCCGCCTTTTCCTTTTGAACAGCCGGTAATTTTACCCAGCAGCTCAGCCATAATGTATTTCGGATGCTGGCCGCGCCCGATCGGGTGGGCGTGATCGCGGTAAGCGGTAATCACACGGTCATCTTTGGTAATGGCGCTTTCAGAGCCGGCTACCAATGCTTCTTGCCCGATATACAGGTGGCAGAAGCCGCGGATTTTTTGTTGGATATAAAGTTCACCGCATTTCTCTTCGAACCGACGCATAAGCAGCATCGATTCATACCAGGTGAAATAGGTTGCTTTGTCGAATTGAGCAGGCTGTGCAGCCGGTTTCTTGGTTTTGGTCGCCATCAGAAGCGCTGTTTTGTTACAAGGTTGACAAAGATAACGGAAAATGCCGTTTGCCGCAGCAGGAGATACGGAGGCAGATTAAAATGAGGCTAAACAGTCTTGAAAAAGCTGATTTACCGATCCTTACGGAGTTCTGACGCCTCAAACATCAGCGGCAGCAGATCACGAATACTGCTGACCACATGAACGGCCCCGTTTTCGCCGGCCAGAATAACCCGAATAGGCTGATTCCAGCGGGTTTCATATTCAGCCATCGCCTGCCGGCAAGCTCCGCATGGCGACATCGGCTTATTGACCTCAAACAAACTGGAGCGGCAACTCACAGCAATTGTGGTTACCGGCACATCAGGATGCAGCGCACCGGCCGAATAAATGGCTACCCGCTCAGCACATAGACCGGAAGGATAAGCCACATTTTCCTGATTATTGCCAGTTACAATCTCTCCATTGGCAAGACGCAGTGCTGCGCCCACATAGAACTGTGAGTAAGGCGCCCAGGCGTCGCGGGCTATTGCCCGGGCAGCGGTAAGCAATTCCTGATCGGCAGCCGTGAGTTCGGCAGCTGAAGCATATTCGGTTACTGTGGTGGTCACCTGAAAGGTGCGCATAAGCAATTTCGTTTCCTGTAAAGATAACGAAAGTGTGAACTACTTTAATTTTCGTAATCGTTTCGGATTTTCCCTGCTGTGCCTGACGGCGTAGACTACAACTTCACTTTTACTAACCTTGTAAACTATCATACACGGAAAACTTTCCATGAATGCAACTCTGAACTTTCGAAATTTGTATTGAAAGGCAAAAGGATAATCCTGTAAATAAACTAGTTGCGATGAAAACTCAGCTACAAATCGTTCGCCTAACCCTTTTTGCTGCTGTTCATAATAGGATGCAAAGTTCCGATACTCTGTCTCAGCAGCCTGAACAATACTGATTTTTGTGGCTTTCTTTTTCAAACTCATAGAGTGTTTTCAAAGTATAGGTCATCGCTTAGAAAAAAAAGAAACTATTGAATTATTTCTTTTCACGAATGTGCCTTAATACTCTTTTGTTTACAGCTTCTAATGAATCTGAAGACATTTTACCGCTTAAAAATTCCTGCTCTCTTCGTTCCAGTTCCTTTTCTTCTTCTTTCGTAAAGAAACCATCATGCACATCCTTGACTTTGAGCCTATCTTCAATTATTGTTTTTAAAACAGATAAATACTCATCATCTACAAGGCTAATATATTCACGAAGCTGTTTTCTTATTTGTGTAGTCGTCATTGATCTAATCTTTACTGTTAAAATTACTAATTATTGGTGAATAACCAGATTCTCAGCAAAGTCTAATAGTTAATGCAGCATACAAGGCTGCACATAAGCAATTTCGTTTCCTGTAAAGATAACGAAGTGGCAGAGGATTGATTACGCTTTTATCAGCTTACTTACACTGAATTGAGTTTCGCCTTTTGCACGAATCGATACGATGTAAACCCCGGGGGGCAAACGATCAATTGGGATGCGGTGAATATTGGCATCAAAACGAAGCATAATATTCCCCAATACATCAGTAATGATAATGGTTTCAATTTCTTTATCGGTCTGCAACTCAACTTCAGAACCAGCTGGATTCGGGAAAAGTACCAGACGTGATGTATTGGGTTCAGCCGTTTCAGTACTGGCGGGATTATCGTTTTTTATCAGTCGAACAAAACGTACCTGAAT
>CALRTD020000146.1:0-9237 GCA_943371015.1 Synechococcus sp. UW140
TTGCCTTCCGAAGCGATGCACCTAATACTTCAAGTACACCGCCCGTTGCACCGGGATTTAATTCGGGATAATTAGCAGCATAATCTTCCGGCTTGATATTCTGAATAATATTGAAAAGCGCGCCATTTTTGATTCGTAATACTTCCTGATTAGCCTTGAGATATTCGTTTACTGCTTTAAAATTATCGGTAAACAAATCAATATGCGCAGCACGGAAGCGATAGAGGAAAAGTTGAAACTTCTCATCGCGCTCATACAAGGCCTCGTAGTTGCTATCAAAAATGGTATAGTTTCCACCGAGACTGATTTGTGCATTATGTAACTTGTTTCCCGTTCCGGCTGTAAGCGTAACCGGCGAAGTACAACCAACTACCTGATGATTATAAACTACAAGATACAATCGCTGCATCAGCTCAAAATTATACTGCTGCTTATCTTGGCGAATATACATGGAGAGTGCATCGCCGGTACGTTTATGATTACTGCGGCCGGAAGTAAGTTCGGGCAGATGCAACTGAGGATCCCACGGAATAATACGCAGCTGATCGTTGAAATTATCCGCATTGAAAAGTAATTCGAGTACATCGAGTGCATCAGATACCAGCTTTTCTTCTTCTTCGCTGCCTGACACTACCGTTCCATGTCGCTCGGTTTTAAGCGTGCTATTTTTCGACAGGTTAGCAAAAGCGGTTTGCACCAAATCAAATCGGGCAAAAGGAGTGGGAATTGCTGTGGGCAAAAGCTTTCCTTTGCCGCCTTCCGGGTCAGGAATGGCTGTTATTTGCGTGTCTCCGTAAGGGCTTACTTCGAACCAGTCGTGCCCGTCGGTTCCTTTTTCGCGTGGATGCAGTCGGAAAATATGTGTTTGAGTACTCATCAGGCGTGCGATTTGAAATAGATAAAACGTTCTTTCAGCAACTTACCGGTGGCACGATAAAAAAGGTCGAACAATTTTTCTTCCTCTTTTTCATAGTTACCAGTTTTGGAAGCTTCACTCAGTTCATCGTTCAGCAGATCATAGTCTACTTTTTTCTTAAATAGGGATGTTTCAGGTTCAATGCCATTGAACAGTGTTGTGGGTGGTCCTGATACATTGAAAGGCATAAAACCGCGTCTGTTTCCTGCTGTTTCAGCAATCCATTCATCATACAGCTTCAGGAACTCAGCAAGATCGTTTCTGTAAAACGAACCTGAGAGAAACGAACTGTTCAACACAGGCGGCTCATTGCACCAGCGTTGTTTACCAATTGATTTGGTTAACTCGTCGCGCAGGTAATTACGAAACAACATAAATTGAGAAAGTCGTTTTGAAAGATGATGCTGGGTTTTATCGCCCAAATCAAGAAACTTAAGTAAAGGCTGGTCACCACCTTTTACTCCGTATTCGAAGCTGAGCGGGCGCACCGGTTTACCGTTTCGGTTTTCAAGTTCTTCTGCTGGTCTTTCGAGAAAATCAATTATTGCCAAAGCGCCAAACAACTCAACCAGATGTGCATCATTTTTTTGTCCTCCATTGCCGGCATCATTTTCATAAGGTTTATCAGGCCGATCAGCAATGTAGTACATAGCGTTTACAGAGGGGTTTACACTTTTCTCGTAGTAGCGAAGCGCAGCTTTTGTTTTACCGATAAACTGCGAAACCTGTATTGGACTGCTGTCAGACGCCTGCACATTGAAATAAGGCAAAACAGTAAGCGCACCTACCGGAGCTTGTTGTATATATTCTTTATTGGTAACACGAGTGTTATTATGTGCATCGCGGATATTTTTAAGCAATGAAGGAAAACCCGCAGCACCGGTTCCGCCAAAGATGGAACTCACGATAAAGATTCGGTCGTGATGCGTAAACGAATTTGCAAACTGAATGAACTCGTCTGAATCACGAATCTGGTTCAGTACAACACTACCCACATTGGGATTTCCCACAAAACCAATTTCCATGTCAATATCAAGCAGACCAATATCTTTACCATGCTTGTTTACTGAATGCCCCGAAAAGAGAAACTCCATCAGTAAGCGGTTCGGTTCACTCATTGCATCATGCCCGATATAGTCGCGAAAACGGGAATTGGTTACGTCATTCAGTTTGAATGCTACGCTACCCCCTATTCCATTGCTGTTGGCAAGTAACTGATCGAGTGTACGAACAGGTGTAGCAAAAAAACCGTCTTTGTTTTTCTGAAAACGTTGTAACTTTTGATACAGTTCCAATAAACGAATGCTGCGCTTTAAGTCTTCATTACCGATATGCGGATCAATGAGTACAGGTACAATTTCATAGTGCGTAGAAGTGTTGGGCTTTACACCTGCTGCCAGCAACATCGACAGGGCCTTGATTACGCGAGCTCCTGTGCCGCCGATACCGAATAAAAAGAGTCGTGCCATTTGATTATTGTTTCCAGGGTGTGTAACTGCAATGTGTACTTAACCGGCGCGGGAAAGGGCTAATGGAAAGAAGTACATATAAAATGGCGCTCCAAATCATTGCCGAGGCCGCAAAGCCCGCACAGTCGATAAAACTGATGAGCAGATCTGCTTCTTTTGCCGCATCGATAGCCGGAAGTGCGATGATTAGTGTTACCAAACCACTGAGCAAAACCGATAAAGCAAGCGATATAAACCAATGTTTGCGTTGTGAAAATTTAGCCCGCCTGATGACGAAATAAAAAACTGAAAACACAATACCTGTGATAAAAAGCATTGACAAACCAGCTATTGCAAACCGAGCCGAGCCGGTGTACTCATTTGTCAGAGAATCAAAACCCGACATATAGTCGCGCATATCGTTGGTGTAAAGAGAGAGTGAGCCCCACCAACTGAAAAGGCTGCTGAAAAAACTATTCATGGGTTTATGGTTTGATATGGATGATCATTTGACAGCGTTCATACTGTCCGGGAATTTTTGCATTACTGTTGTTGTATCTTCTGTATGCGTCAAATATTCCTTCTGCAAGCGCACTAAGTCCAAAAGTCTTTTGTTGCTCGTTCTCAAGACGATCAATAAGTAAATCATCCTCGGTAGTTGAAGTGTTAATCCAGGAAGGAATGGTTTCAAGTAACGACACCGTAATTGTTTCTTCACGCAGTTCGGTTGTATGCAGTCTTAATTCATGCGAAAAACCTACCATTTTGGCCTGAGACGGATCTGTTCTGACAACAGCAGAAACTGTATATCCAGCACTTGAAACCGAATAGTTGGCGGTATTTGTCAAATACTCCTCGGAATAATAATGAGCGCTGAAATCAGCAAGCAGTGAAAAACCAAAACGTCCTGCATATTTACCTTGCTCCTGCACTTCACATTCTGTAAGTGTGTGATCCGGATCATATTCGTCGTTCTTAAACCTGCCCATACGTTCTTTTCCGGGTACTATTTTCATTTTCACAGCCAGTTCATCAGTCAACACAGGTTCAAGCAAAAGACTTTTATGCGGCTGCATTTTTGCTTCGCGTATATCGTTGCTAGCCAGAATTTGTTTCATTTGCCCTGGTGTGGCAATAAATAAAATGTAATAGGGACGCGATACACTTTTTAGGTAGTGCTTTGCATTGAGACGATCATAATAGGTACCGGTAAAGGAGGAATACAATTGAAGCAGATAAACAGATACCGGAAACTTCTTCAGCCGCGACTCAAACATATTTTTTAAGCCCACCTGCTGTGTGTTCAGATACTCGGCCGCATTAACACCTTTACCGGGCGAAAAAACGGCATCTGTAATGAGCATTGCTCCGTGTGTTTCATCAACGGTGTTTAAAGCCGTTTCAATTACAGAACGAATGTCGGATGAACTTCGGGTTCCACCGCGTTTGCGAAAATCTGCGGGTTCAAGGTTTCGGATAAAATCCTCAGTTTGCCGGTCGCTGGCATTTAATTGAGTATTAACGACCATTGCATTTATATAATTGAGATTGATGGCCGAACAAAACGGAGCTTGTTTAACATCCGAAAGCAGCGTAAAAATTGTACTCTCAAATTCAGTAGCTCCTGCCACATACCCATCCATACTGGCCGAGTTTTCAAGAAACACATTCATTTCAAACTTGGCTGCAGGTTTGGTGTCGGGAGTCCATACCTGCTCTTCTGACAGCTTCATTTTCTTTCTGCCGGAAAGGTTAATGATGTAATCTTTCAGCTTAGAAGAAATAACACTTCCTGAATCATTCACCAATGATGGAAACTCATCAGGATGACTGGTAATGATTTTGCTTACCGATTCATACTCTTTCTGGTCAAACTTCAGATCATCTTTAACAGCACTGAGTATTTCTTCGTTCAATACTTCTCTGTAATCGGTACATGACGAATACAGCGTAAGTAGTAACAACAGAACAATAAAAGTTAAATGCCGTCCAAGACGACACAAGTAATATTCAGGCAGCGACATTCGTGCAAGGGTTTAAGTATGAAGCAAAAATGGTTCAGATATTCTGATGCTCCTATCGGGAGATTAGGGGATTTTATCTCCTTAAATCTGAGGAATTGACAGTTGTGTCAATTCAGATACTTTTTAAAATATTGATAAAATAAAAACAATTATAATTAAATTAGACACAACAAGAACAATTATAAAAGGTGATTTAGGGTGGTCTATACTATCACTTAATACATAAAAAAGAAAACGAATCAATTTCGTAAAATGAGAGTTATTATTGATGTTCATTTAATCAACTCCCTCATCGGATTACCCGTAACAATTGATTTAAGCCAAGTCTCAATTTCCGAAATCCCGGGTAGATCAGCAGAGTTCTGCCCCTGACTCAATTGCGGAAATCGTTCCAGAAAAGCAGCGGCGTATTTGCGTACTTCTTTACGATCTGCATCAAGTAGTTTTCCGAAAAACTTTACGACTGCCGACTCCCATGCCGACCATGCTTTGCGGGTGCGTAGGTAACGCTCTGTATTCACCAATTCGTACTCAAGCAAATCATGCTTTCCAAGTTCATACCAAAGCAGAAGACGTAACAGCCGTGCAGCATGTTGTAAATCCTGGCGGTGTTCGGTTTTTTCCTGTGCAATAATTTTATCGAGCCATTTCTGCGAATCGCTCCAGCGACCCATCAGGAGATACGACATACCAATATTATGGAAAAAAGCTAGTTCACGGGCTTTTATGATTTTGCTTTTGTAGCGCTGCAATCCCGCTTCAATATCTTTTACTAATTCGTCGAGATGGTCATACCCATCAGTATTCATTAAATGCAGCAGTTCCATGTAGGCCGTATTCTGAAACTGCTCTGCTTCTTCGTCGGCATTCTGACAAGGATGTTTTCGGATGCGGGCAATGAGTTCAGGCATCAGTTCAAATTTACCCACAGCATGCGTAATGGAAAGCAGATTAGACAAAATGATTTTATATCTGACGGTATTGCCTCGAATCCGCTCTGGATGAGCTTCCCAGAGAGCTGCAATTTGCATGTAAATTTCGTGAGCCTTCACCCATTCGCTGGCTACACACAGCAAAATGGCTTGTGCATTCAGAAAGTGATACTGATACAAAAAAACTGAAAACTTGTCGGGAGAAAGAGCGTTGAGTTTTCGGTTCAACTCCTCTGCTCTATTTTGCTTATTAGGCACAGCAGTTCGGAACAACACGAAAGCCTGATCATGTACATCGCGCAAATTGCGGAATGCAGCCATGCGTAAAACGGCCTCCTGCATCTGGTGCTGAAGTTCGAGCAGTTCTGTTTCGAGATTGCGGTTCTGACGTGCAATATGCAGTTCACAAAGAATTTGTAAAATCTGAATCTGCTCAGGAAAGCAATCGTGTTTAACTGCTGCTTTTAAAGCTTTATCTAATTCGGTCAGCGCCTGCTTGTACAACCGTTTCTCCTGAAGCAGTTCTGCGTTAGTAAGGTATTCCCGAATAATAATTGAAATGGTTCGCCCTTCGTGAAACTGCCGCAGTGCCCGCAAGACGGTTTTACTTAGGTAGGCCTTGAGCGGAACCAACTGTTTTGCACTTACTTCTGCGGAAAGCTGTTTGAGCAGTACTTTTTCCGAATATTCTTCCATCGCGTACAGTGCTTCCAGCAACTGCAAACCCGGCCGTTCAGCATCGGTAGAATGCCGCTGAATGAAAAGCTGCAGGTAGCGCTTTTCCTGTGCGGAGAGTGAGTGAATTAGTTCGTGTAGTTCGTCGGTGACAGGGGCTGACATAAGGGAAGTTAATTAACAGCTATTTTACGAATATTTTAGGAATTGATGGTTTTTTATATCTTTCGTAATATAACTTTAAACCTCTTCACATGGAACTTACGACTAATGTTGCTCCAAATTTCCCTGACTCTCATCCTTTAGCTGCAAATGAATATTTGGTCTTCTTATGGAAGATGCAGGTACTGGCTATAATCAATCGTTCTACAGCAACACCGACAATCAGTTCTTATTTTCTGCTGCGATTTGAAGAGACACCGCATTATGTAGCTATTAGAAGAAATAACAATACAACAACTATAAGTATAGTTAATAATGAACCATCTGTTTCACCAATCGATTTATACTTCTCCGCCGATAGGGGATTTATCGATTTACATCATAATTCCGAATCTGTTATAGTAGGCACCGGCGACTTGAGACTTCGCGAAGTAGGAGCTCTTCTCGATAGTTATGAAATCACTTCAAGACAGGTTATTTTGACAGCAGTTGATGAATTTCATCTTCAACTTTTTCATATTTAAAAACTTACCGAATGATAACTAAAATCCACTCACTCGGCCGCATAAAGGAAATCATCCTTTTTGACATCAATACCTTTGCAATTGATAAGCCTGAGAAATTACAAGAAAAAGTAAAAAACAGGTATAATAATCTTTTAAAGAAATTTGACGAATTAGAAATACGAGTATATATCTTTTTGCGAGCTCGAATCAAGGCAGCTAAACCTGGGGAACCTTTTCCCCAAACTATAATGACAGATACTGAATTAAAGTGTATCAGATATATAATAATTAATGGAAAATGGCCGGGGGGCAATAGGAAAAATCCGATTCAAAGTATCCCTACTCGTTGGGTAAAAGACCTTATGATTAACGGCACTGCCGGAACGATATATTACAACCAGAACAAAATAAAGGAGCAATTAGCAGAGATTATGCGAATGAGTCTGGATTCAGAATTGAAATTGATCCCATTTAATATGAAAACTGCAGGGGGAGATTTGCTGATCGGACAAAACAATATAAATGCATTTTATATCCATGCCGGAGAAAAACCCTCGGACTTATTACTTAATCAACTTGGAATAATATCAGCAAAAGCCATTAACCTAAATGATGTTTCAACTCCAGCCCCAACCCGCATAGTATTTCATGCAGATATGTTTTGTACCCTGATAGGTAAATATGGGAAAAGGCAAAAAGTATTACTTGCTGAGGTAATTGCTGGTAATAAAAATGTAATTGATCTTGAAGATGATATCTTCTCTGATTATCAAACTCGTTTAAGGCGAATTCCTGGGTTACAACAAGTATTGCGTTTACCGCTGATTTTAATTCATAATGAAGAAAAGACCATAAAATTTTGTTTGACATACAATAACTGCTTAGTTGAAAACTATATGCTGGGTGATAAACAGGTAATACGCTTCCTTATGCCTGATTACACAGAAACAGTTATAACTTACCTTAAAAGGTATGTTAATTATAAAAATGAAAATTCATTTATCGATAATAACAATATTGAAAATAATCTTGCTGCGTGGAGTGAATGGTTAGGTATGGAAGTAATAACGGAAAACAAGTTCACAATAAAAAAAATCAATGAATTGGCTGACGATACTAAAATGAAAATTAAGAGAATACTAACAAAAGAACTTTCTGACGCCCACGTTGAAATTCATTGGTTAGATGCGAATTTTTATGAATTAGCCGGTAACTTTGGTTCCCTGCATTGTTTGACACATGTGGTAAAAAGAGAGCAAGTTTAATTAATGATTATCAGCACTTTAATTTAATTATCAATTCCCTCCGGATGTAGGTTTTCGGAGTGAAATATGAATTGTTTGACGTTGGTACTTAGTGTTGTTTTGCGGTGTAATCCTTTTAAATCATTCACCACAAAAACTTCACGTCATGCCAACTACTAAGTCATTTACGGATCCTACAAAATATGCCCTGATGTTTTTCAATGAATATCGTCAATTGGGTGTAATTGATCTTACTACACGAAAGATAGATACGGTATTCGTTCTCAGAGACAAAATAACGAATGATCACAGCTTCTTACGAATCTGGATTGATAATAACAATTTAAATATTGAATCGCTGGGAGCAAACTATGATGTGAGTACCTATATGGGTACACGATACGAAACTGCAATTGGTCCGGGAAATACCACTGAATATGATGGTCAAAACATTGTAGTAGGTACAGGTGACTTGCGTTTAATTCCAGTTCAAGGTGGAAAAACTGTCACATACGACCTTCGCACCTCAGAACAAAATGCATTAGTACTATATAATTATTCTAAAAGAATAATTTACTTTTTACACAAAGTTCCACCTACAGTACAATACTCTGACACAGAAACAGTAATCATATTCTAATTCTGTACGGTCATGGATAAATCAGTGTATTCGAGTAGTGGATTGATAACATCCTTACTCATTTTTGATAATGAAAGTGAGACATTAGACGAAAATATTGAAACCGTATGCAACAGAGTATGGACACGATATAAGTATTTTTTCTATGATATGAATGCATATCATGACATACATTTTGTAATCGTATTCAGACTTATAAATTATAACGGAGTATGTGAGCACCGAATAAATGAAGATGAAACTGTAACATACATCTATTTCGACGCGGAGAGTGATATTAATTTTAATGGATGGACTCAGGATGCCCTGGAAGTTTGTGAAAATGGAAAAGTAATTTCATGCCGATCCGATAATCTCACACCTATATTGGACAAGCTCAAAGAATTGAAGCTAATAAGTTCATACGAAATCAGCGATAATATTACAGCCGGTGGCTCTTTACTGATTGATTCTATGAATCAAAAGCCTTATCTAATCTCTACAAAGGAAAGTGACTTGGTTACTGATACCAATAAGTATCTGGGTAAAGAAATTACAAAACATTTTGTTTGGGAAAAAGAAATGGGTTTATATCAGCGTCTATTCTTTCATACTGATCTATTTGTAACTATTCTGGGAGAAACTCCAAATTCATCTTCGCCACTTCTACTTGTTGGAAGAGCTATTAACGATACATTGGAACATTGGGAT
>CALRTD020000147.1:0-9237 GCA_943371015.1 Synechococcus sp. UW140
CCTTCACCGGGCATACCAGTTACAATAACACTATCGTTGAGAATACACGGGCCGTTTTGAATAACTACACGATACGTATCAGGCTGTGAAATTTGAATTGTAGGTGTTGTTTCGCCTGTGCTCCAGAGGTAAGTACTGCCCGGTGCAAATGTTCCGGGATTAAGTGTTACATCAAGAACTTCGCAAAGTGTAATTGCACTTCCAAGATCGGGCTGGTTCGTATATTCGATATTGATGGTGTCTGATGTGGCGCAGTTCAATGCAGTTACTGTTACTGAAAAATCACCACTTGCAGATGCCTGAAGTGTTTGGTTGGTACTGCCATCATTCCACAAATAAGCAGCCCCCGGATTATCTGCATCAAGCAGCAGATTGGTTGGCACGCACATTATTGTATCGTTGCCAAGATTTACAACCGGATAAGGATTGAACAGCACATAGGCTGTATCTATAAATACACACGGTCCGTCAACAACTGCTACCGAATAATTGCCGGTAGCTGTAACGATTATCCCCTGTGATGTTGCTCCGGTTGACCAAAGCCAACTTTGTCCCGGGCCAGCAGTAAGCGTTTTGGGCTGACCCTGGCAGAGTGTATCATCTGTCATTGGCGGTGGTGCCAAAACCTGATTGATGACAAGTGTATCCCGGGTGCTGCAGGCACCGTTATCGGCTTCAACCCAGTATGTACCCGGTGCAGTGGGTGAAATGGTTTGGGTAGTAGCTCCGGTTGACCATGTGAACGTGAGGCCGGGATTACCCGCATCAAGTGTTATGCCGCTTACGTTGCCGCAGAATGTGGTATCAGGTCCGAGATTTACAACGGGTGCTCCGAGAACTGTAATTGTAAACTGCAGCGTATCGTGTGTGATGCACGATGATGAATCGCTGGCGATAAGCGTTACTGTAAATGTTCCAACTGTGGTATAGGTGTGCGTTGGGCTTACAACAACAGTTGTGGGTGAGCCGTCGCCAAAATCCCAGAGGAAATCAATACCAACACTGTTATTGGTAAATGAAACGGTGTAAGGAACGCAGCCGGTATCGCTAGGAGAAGCTAGCGCCTGAGCAATAACCCCTACCTGCTGGAAGTCGATTTTAAACGGACAAATATCCCAGCCCGGACCCGGTCCGGCATTGTAAGCTCCGGGAGTTGTTGGAAAGCCGGCTCCGCCTTGACAAACGCCGTGATATACAATTCCCTGCGGATCGAAACGGCTTGTGCCGCCGTCAACGTGGCTGCCACCGTAAAGTGTGCCGTAGTTTAAAGCTAAAGCATCTTTGGCAAGCACCGCGAGATAGCATGAGCCGGGTGAGTTGGCAGAGGTATATAAGGCATTTGATGTTGTCGGATAACTGGTTCCGTTGAAACCGGCGATGTAAACATTTTCGCAAATATCAACCATAAACGCAGTTGGCGATAATGTGGCAAACATATTACCCGTTCCAATTTGAGTTGAATAAACCAGACCAACAAAGAACGGATCCAGCTTAGCAACAAACATCGGACTGTTGGGATTACTGTAAACACCGGCAGTAATAGGTACACCGGCGCCGCCGGGGGCAGTGCCGTAGATGTAAACATTATCACTGGCATCAAGATCAAGGAAGTAGCACTGGTCGTCGCCAGAAGTACCAAAATAAGTCGCAGAGGCAAGCATTGAGCCGGCAGGATCTATGTGAGCTACATAGCCGTCGGAATTACCGCCGGGACTGCTTGACTGATAGGCCCAACCAGAAGCCGGGAAGTTGGCACTGGCTGTTGAGCCGCAATAAAATACTTCGTTGGTAACAGCACTCACGCGAATACCTTGTCCGCTTTCGTTATCGGAACCGCCGAAGAACGTGCAGAAATTCATGGTTGTTAGTCCTGCACTGAGAGAGAATATTGCAGCATCCTGCATACCACCAATGGTAGGCTGAACAGAACCAGCAGTGGCCGGGAAATTTGCTGAACTTGTTACGCTGGCAACATAAGCAGAACCATTGCCGCTGACTACAATTTCACCCCGCTGCTGATAGCCGAAAGCCATTTGATCCAGTCCATCCGAACCACTGCCGCCTACATAGGTTGAGCCCACAAGCGCTGAACCTGTTGGATTAATTTCGGTAACAAGAATATCGCTTGATCCGTTGTGCGTTGCATCAAAGCAACCCGGTGTAGTCGGATAGTTGGTTGAGTTTACACTGCCGAAGATGTAGAGATTACCGTTGGTATGTACAAACATACTGTGTACATATTCATCACTTGTACCACCAATGTAAGTAGCCCAAAACAGTGTTGATGCTGTTTGATCGTATTTACTGATTGCAATGTCAACACTACCTGCAAATGTAAGATCGTAAGCACCGGGTGTGGCCGGATAGCCTTGACCAAAACAACGACCACCTGAGTAGATATTCCCCAAATTATCAAACGTTGCCGAGTGACCATAAGTGGTAGCCGTAGAACCTGAGTAAGTTGCACCTACAAGAATAGGGTCAATGATGAGCGGAAGATTTTGGTTGTAGCCATCAGGAAATGAGAAGCTGAGAACGCTGCCGTTGAGTTTGTAAACGCATCGAACCGGAATTTTCTGCCCGTTATCTATTTGCCAGGCTACAGGCTTTTGCTCTACAACATTACCTGTTGAAGGATTGAGCAAGAGTGAACCGTCTTTTTGCAAAAC
This sequence comes from Synechococcus sp. UW140, assembly GCA_943371015.1. Lineage (GTDB taxonomy): Bacteria > Bacteroidota > Bacteroidia > Palsa-965 > Palsa-965. The sequence goes on from CALRTD020000147.1 coordinate 2,670, forward strand.
AGGTGTAACGCCTTCGTAATTGAGTTTGATTTGTGAGGCATCAGCTCCCTGTGCAACAATAAAATCGTACTTAAACCAGCCGCCTTCACTGTATGTGCGTAAGTCAATGCCTTCATACAAACCATTGTAGTAAACACCTCCGAATCGGCGCACATCCGAAGCCCAACGCGAAGCATCGTTACCGATGAAATAATTGCTGCGGGCTGTTTCCTGTTTTTCGCCGGCTGCGGTTGTCATTGGGTTTGAGCCAACAAAGTTGACAAACCACGCATGACATTTTACTTTTTCCTGCCGGGCGTTTTCCCAGTCGGCATTGGTTTTTGCATCGTGTTCAAGTTCATGAATACGATTCAGATCTGCCAAACTGTGCGTGCCAAATGTTAGCCGCTGTTTTTCAAGAAAGACAATACCGCCGGGGAGGTCGGCTTTAAACAGTACCTGTGAAGGCCACTGATTTTTGTTTTCTTCATAATAAATGTGTGGGTCTTGTTTTGCAATTTTAGCTTGTGCCGGCGGGTTAATGCCAGCCCAAGATTGTATTGCAGTAAACAGAATACCAGCTGAGGTCGTAATGATGTGTCGCATAGTTTGCGTAACTTATTGTTTGCCAAGGGCAATTTAAGACAGTTTTGCCATATAAGTCAAGTTAATGTATATTGAATGTGAAAAACTCTTACACGCCCAAGACCGAATTTCAAAAAACTGAAAAAGGGTATTTTAGGTGGTGAAACATCTGTTTAGAGGCGGTGGACTTGAGAAAGGCAATCTATACGCATGTAAAATAGCAGTATTTCAACATAAAAACGGCCGGAAGATCTCCGGCCGTTTTTTGCAATTGTTCAGTATAATTACCTGACAATATGAACAAATCCTGTTTTTTCTTCGGGTTCGCCTAAACAGTTTTCATACTTACAGATCCAGTAATAAACACCTTCGGTGGCAGTTTTGGTGTCGAAAACACCAAGCCATTTTACAGTCGGATCTGTTGTTTCAAACATCAGTACGCCCCAGCGATCATAAATTTTCAAATCAAAATTTACGGGCGATGGTGTGCCAATATCAAAAGCATCGTTCACTCCGTCGCCATCCGGCGAAAACACATTAATCGGGAAGAAGCTACCGCCTGAACCGAGGCCAACTACTATGGTATCATAGACTACACAAGAACCAATAAACAATTGGAGTGTGTAAGTGCCGGGTTGGGAGATCACTATTGATTCTGTTGTATCGCCCGTACTCCAGAGATAGGAATTACCGGGGAAATTGGGTTCGAGGGTAATGTTTTCTCCCGGACAAATCAGAAAATCGTTACCAAGATTAGGTGGTGTAAGCGGGCTGATGACAATGGTATCTCGTGCCGAGCAGGAAGCGGTGTTTACTTCAACCCAGTAAGTACCGGGCTGTGTAGCTGAAATAGTTTGTGTTGTTGCACCAGTACTCCACAAATAACTCGCTCCGCCCACATTGGCTGATAAGCTTAGCGGAGCAGTATTGCAGATCACTGTATCGCGCCCGAGATCAACCGGAAGCTGATTTACCACATTAATCACTACAAAGGCGGTATCTGTTGGTTTACAACTGTTGGAGTCAACAGCTACAAGGGTTACAGTAAAGGTGCCAACTGCAGTGAATGTGTGTGTGGGCGATTGTGCGGTATCGGGCGGCGTATTGTCGCCAAAGTTCCAGATGTAGCTGTTGCCTGTGCTTCCGGAGTTGTTGAAAGTAACGGTGTAAGGAACGCAGCCGGTATCACTCGGACTGGCAGCAGCCACGGCTTGTGTACCCACGGCTTCAAAGTCTATTTTAAATACACACACATCCCAGCCCGGACCGGGACCGGCATTGTAGGCATTCGGCAATGTGGGAAACCCGCCGCCGCCCTGACATACGGCATGATAAACAATGCCCTGCGGGTCAAAACGACTCGTGCCGCCATCAACGTGGTAAGCGCCGTAGTAGGTTGCAAAAATCAGCGACTGCGCATCGCGTTCCAGTACGGCCAGGTAGCAGTTGCCAACAGAAGGACCCGGATAAAAAGCATTGGCAGTGGCCGGATACGCATTGGCTCCGAAACCTGCGATGTATACATTTTCGCACACATCCACCAGAAATGCACTTGGGGTAAGAGCGGCCGGTGTTCCGTCGCCAACTACTGTTGAATAGATAATGCCCGACAGCATCGGATCAAGTTTTACTACAAACATGGCGCTGCCCGGATTGCTGTAAACGCCCGCACTTACCGGCATTGCGCCTTGTGTAGATCCATACACATACACATCGCCGTCGCCATCCACATCAAGGAAGTAACCAATTTCATTTGACGATGTGCCTAAGTATGTTGCGGCTGTTAGAGTGGCTCCGCCATTTGCAATGTGCACGGTGTAAGCATCCGAACTGCCCTGTAATGTCGATTGATAAGCACCGGAGGTAGCAGGGAAATTAGTACTCATTGTACTGCCGCAAACAAAAATATCGCCACTGGTGGGTTCAACACGAATGCCGAGACCGGCATCGTTGCCGCTTCCGCCCACATAAGCACTCCAGTTCATGGTGGTCATGGTTGCATTAATTGAAAATGCAACTCCGTCTTGCATACCGCCCGGGGTTTGGTCGAAAGATGATGTTGTTACCGGAAAGTTGGTTGAACTGCTTGAGCTGGCTACATAAGCATTTCCGCTGGCATCAACTACAATTTCGCCCCGCTGCTGGTAACCCATTGCGGTTTGGTCGAGACCATCGGAACCGCTGCCGCCTACATAAGTAGAACCAATCAGTGCTGAACCGCTGCTGTTAAAGTGAGTAACAAGAATATCATCGAGGCCGGCACTTGTAGCGCCAAATGCTCCTGCTGTAGTTGGGTAATTGGATGAACTAACCGAGCCGAAAATGTAAAGTTCGTTGTTCGTATGCACAAACATACTGTGTACGTACTCTGCACCGCTGCCGCCAATGTATGTAGCCCAGAGCAGGGCAGAACCGGTTGGATTGTATTTACTGATTGCAATATCAACACTACCATCAAAGGTCAAATCATAGGCACCTGTAGTGGCCGGATAACCCTGACCAAAACAACGCCCGCCTGAGTATATATGGCCCTGATTGTCGTATGTTGCAGAGTGACCATAAGTTGTTGCTGTTGTTCCTGAATAAGTTGAAGCTACAATTACCGGGTCAATTATCAGTGGCTGCGATTGATCATAGCCATCTGGAAATTCAAAGCTCAGGAGCTGCCCGGTAAGTTTATAGTTACAGCGTACAGGAACTGTTTTCCCGTTAATTATCTGCCACGCAACAGGAGCTTCTTCGGTAATTGTCCCGCTGTGGGCTTTTACTTCCAGATTTCCGTTAGTGTTCAGAGCAATAGTTACGCCTTCGTAGCGCAGTTGAATGAGGGATGCATCAGCACCGGCGTTGAGCTGAAAATCATATTTAAAATTAACTCCGCTGCTGTAGGCTTTGAGCGAAATGCCGGGATAAAGCTGCTGATACATTACAGCATTGTAGCGGGCAACATGACCCGCCCATTTATCCGGATTATTTCCCTTGAAATAATTCGAATACTCATTACGAAGACCAATCGGAACGATTGATGGTGTTGGTGCTGCGCCTTCAAAATGCACATACCAGGCGTGGCATTTTACTTTGTCGTTGCCTGCTTCGTGCTTGTGCGCCTGACCAGATTCAGCAGCATGAAATTCTTCGTCGTGAATCCTGTTCAGATCGGCCAGGCTGTGAGTTGTCCATGTCAGCCGGTTCGACTCCAGCCATACAGCACCGCCAGATACATTGGCTTTAAATTTGACCTGAGCCGGCCACTGCTTTTGGTTTTGCTCAAAGTAAACTGAAGCATCAGTCACTTTCGGTGCCTGAGCCGGTACTTTTGTTTGTTGAGCATAACCGCTGAAAACAGCCGTAATACCCGCTAATACGGAAAGTGTTTTTGTAAAATACATAGTGCAACTTTGTTTACCTGATGAAAAGGTACAACATAGCACATTGTAATACAACACAAAAAGACTAAATTAACCGGATGTTCTTACTCATTCAGCGTAAAAACAGGAAGCGCTTATTCCTTGTCCTTACCAACGCTAACTTTTATCAATTCTGTTTCTGATGAATTGAACAGCAGGTAAATATAAACCCCATGCCTGGCATACCGATAGCTGTGTTCGGTGTAGCTATCAGTGAGTTTCCATTTACTTAATTTGGCTTTAGCCGATTCATAACTAAGCGAACGATTAAGGGCTAATTTGTCCATTTTTAATGTCCCGGCATAGTCGTTTTTCAGATTATAAGTGTTGTCGTCGATATTTTTATTCAAGAAAAACTGTACTTCACTGATTGTGCCGCTGGGGCGTTTACCTTCCATTTTCTCAAAAACTACAATGCCTTTTGATTGGTAAATATGCAGTTTGTTGTAACCGTTGTAAATCGAATCGGGTGCACCTAATTCATTGAGCAAAGCAGTACGATTCCAATCGGCAGAAATATTGACTTTATTTATTTTAAAACCTTTTTTTGAAATACTTGCTGCTATGCCCGAACTACTTTTAGACATAAATGCAAAACATACAAATGAGAAGGCTGCCAGAGCCAAAAAGCGGGAGATCATTTTCATGGTTATGGAATTATTAGTGCTGGTTAAGGAAATGCAAAATAAGCATTTACCCGAAATTATTCTGAACGGGTAATCAAATCTCCTTGTAAACTGATGATTCCGTTATCCAGCAGTTCGCGGATTACTTCAGTTAGATGTTTCTGATATGTTTCGGGAAAAGCGGCAGCAATTTCATGCAGCATTTTTGGGGTGCTCAGCAGTTTCAGAATGTCTTCGGTCAGCGTTTTGTAGTCAGGAGCAGTTCCTATTTTTGCCGCTCTGCAAACATCACACGATCCGCAGGGAGCAGCCTCTTTTTCGCCAAAGTAAGCCAGCAGTGTTGATTGTCGGCAGTGAGAGTTTTCGCTCACAAAGCGTTTCATGGCATTTACGCGGCTTTCGGCAGCAGTGCGGCGTTCGCGCAGATGTTGTGGCGAAATGTAAAGATGTTTTGCATCAACCCGCTGACTGATGAATGTAAGAAGCGGCTGATCGTTTTGCGGAATATAGTTGAGTAAATCGTGCTGCTGCAGTTCGTTCAGCCATTTCACAATATCGCGCTCCGGACGACCCATGCGTTTGGCTAATTCAAACTCATTTATTTTCACGTATCCATCAAACAATCCGGAATAACTGCGCAGCAAGAGTTTAATAAACGGTTCATAGCTGGCATTGGCAACTTCAAACCTGTACAGGTTTTCGCGGTTGGTAATCACCATCAGTTTGGCGGGCTGAAAAATAGCGTCGCTCATGGCAATGTAGCCTTCACGTTCCAGAAATTTCAGGCTGTTGAAGACGGTTATTTTATCGAGCTTGTAGGTTGTACAAAGTTTCTGCTGATCAAATATTACTGTAAGTCCTTCGCCGGCGCCAACAGGCACTTCGTAAAGATTGGCCAATGCCTGATAAGTTCTTTTTATTTCGTCGAGCGGGGGAAATGCAGCTTCTAAATGTTCATCAAGTTCAAGCAAATCACGCTGATGCCAGAATAATGTTGCATAAGCCGGAAGCCCGTCGCGACCGCCACGCCCGGCTTCCTGAAAATAGGCTTCCGGACTATCGGGCAAATCAAGGTGAGCTACAGAACGCACGTCGGGCTTGTCGATACCCATTCCGAACGCATTTGTAGCCACCATTACGCGTACTTTGTTGTCGAGCCAGAGGCGCTGTCGTTCGGTGCGCTGCTGCGGGGTTAAACCGGCATGGTAGAACGTTGCCGTAATTCCCTGCTGACTCAGAAAGGCTGCAATTTCTTGTGTGCGCCGTCGGCTGCGAACGTATACAACAGCGCATCCCGGCACCTGCTGAAGCATTCTGAGCAAACGGCCTTGTTTATCTTCGGTCTCACGCAGCACATACGAAAGATTACTGCGTGCAAAACTGCCTTTTACAATGCGGTGGCCGGGTTTAAATTCAAGTTGTTTGGCAATATCTGCCACCACATCATCAGTTGCAGTTGCTGTAAGTGCAAGTACAGGCACATTGGGCAAAAGCTCACGCAGATCGGCAATTTGCAGGTAAGGCGGACGAAAATCATACCCCCATTGCGAGATGCAGTGCGCTTCATCAACCGCCAGTAAATTCACATTCATGCGCGAAATACGCACACGAGCAATTTCGGTTTGCAGTCGTTCAGGTGAAACGTAGAGGAATTTTATTTTTCCGTAAATGCAATTGTCAAAAGCAATATCAATCTCCCGCTTCCGCATAGCCGATGTAATGGCAATAGCCGGAATCCCCAGTCGTTTCAGGTTTTCGACCTGGTCCTGCATTAACGCAATAAGCGGAGAAACCACCACACAAATTCCATCCATCGCCAAAGCCGGCACCTGAAAGCACACCGATTTTCCGCCACCCGTCGGCAGCAGTGCCAGTGTATCTTTTCCCTCCAGTACACTGTTTATGATGTCTTCCTGCAACGGGCGGAAGGCATCGTGGTTCCAGTATTGTTTGAGGATTTGTTGGATGGTT
>CALRTD020000148.1:0-9206 GCA_943371015.1 Synechococcus sp. UW140
CAGCCAATAATTCGGGCGTAAAGGGAAAGCCGTTTACCGGCGGTAATTTCTGGATGCAGAAAAGTTTAAAATCTATTCAGGTTACAGATGACGTAAAGTCTTTGCAAAACGAGGCTGCAAAGGTTGAGCGGACAGTTGTCGTTAGTCTTCAGCGCGGTATTGCCGACCATGTTTTGGACGCCATGAGAGAGTTACCCTCAACATGGCGCTGGCTGATCCGTTTTCATCCTGTTCAGAGCGAACAGGAACGAAAAATAGTGAATGACTTGATTGCTGCTTTCCCGAATGCCGAAACTGTTCGCCCATCGAAAATAAATCTGTTTCACCTTTTGCAGTTGGCTGATGTGCACATCACCGGCTGGTCAACAGTAGCCATAGAAGCACTGCAACTGGGGGTACCAACCATATTTTCGCACCCCAATGCAGAAGCCGGATACGGAAGGCTGATCGGTAAAGATGGCTTGATGCTGGAAACCAAAAAGGAGGGTATGATTGCAGCATTGAAAACAGCGAAAAAAGTCAAAGTAATGCCGCTGATCAGTGCCGAACAATCAATTGATTTTCCGCCGGCTTTATTGAAGGCACTAAACCGAAAAGATATATGAAAGTAGTCTATATGTTTTCGTATAATCCGGCCTTGCCGGGCGTGCTCAAAAAAATCAGTGACAAAATAGGACTGATGCGTGCCGGTGGTGCTGAAGTAATCGGCTTAGCATTGCATAGTCAGGATATAGACCAAAGCACTCAACGCAGCGGAATTAATTTTGTGCGAATAAATTACACACCTAAGCGCTGGTTGCAGTTCGGTCCGCTGAAAATAATTTCATACCTCCATAAAAGTCGTAGTGCGGTTTTAAGTCTTGAGCAAGCCTTGCAGAACATCAACCCGGATGTTGTGGTAATGAGATATGGAACCGTAAATCCCTTTTTTGCGAGGATAATGAAACGCTATCGTTTCGTGTTTGAGCACAATACTAAGGAGATAGAACAGCTAGCCATGCACTACAGCAGTTGGCGTAAAAGCGGTTGGGAAAAAGCTACTGTATTTTATCTGGAAAAGTACTTTTCGCCCCGTATTTTGCGTCGTGCAGCAGGAATTGTTGGTGTTACAAATGAAATTACGCAATATGAATTGAAACGCGCCGATAAAGAAATTCCGTCGATAACAATTGCGAATGGAATTGATACTTCACGCTGCAGACGCTCGTCAGCAGGAGCATACAGCGAGGGAACGCTTCATCTGCTTTTTTTGGCTGGCGTTGCAGCATCATGGCATGGAGTTGATCGGTTGCTGAAAAGTATTCAACCACATCATAACGTAAAAGTGTGGCTGGCCGGCAGTTTTCTGCAATCAGATATTGAGCTGGCGGCTAAGCTGGGCAACAAGGTTGAATTTACGGGAATGCTGAAAGGCGATGAATTAGATGCACTCTTCGATAAAGTGCATATAGCTGTTGCCAGTCTTGCCCCTGAGCGGGTTGGAATTACCGAAATGTCGGCCTTGAAAGTTCGCGAGTACGCAGCACGGGCAGTTCCGTTTGTTACTGCTTTTGATGATCCGGATCTGAAGGAAGAACTGAATGCCGATTTTTGGCTGCGTGTTCCTTCCGGCAATGATGAAATTTCGATAGACGACCTGATTGCATTTGCCAAACGATCAACAAAACCTGAAACGCGGAATGCGTTATCCCGTTTTGCGCAAGAGCATCTTGATTATACAAGCAAGATGCAGCGATTGGTTGAATTTCTGAAAAAGAGTATTCAAAAATGAGCAAAACAGTATATTTATTTACAGATAAATATCCTTACGATGAAGGAGAACAATATCTCGAAAACGAGATTCGTTTTCTGAGTGATCGGTTTGACAGAATTATTATTTTTCCGCAAACACGCGCCAAATATCAGCGCCCCATTCCTGCCAATGCCGAGATTCATTTTCTGGAGCCGCAGGTCAATTACAGTAAGGTTGTATTGTTGAAAAACGTTTTTCTTTTTGCCAGTACATTACTCACTGAATGGATACACGGGCGTAAAAAGTTCCGCAGTTTTTCGCACCTGAAAGGCGCTTCACAACAATTTTATAATGCCCTTTGCCATGCTGAGGCATTCGCTGATTTTTACCGCCAACAACCTGTGCAGGATGCTTATTTCTATTCTTACTGGTTTTACCAGTGGAGTACCATGCTGGCTATTCTGAAAGCCAAAGGTGTAATTCCGATGTTTGTTTCCCGTGCGCATCTCGGAGATCTCTATCCGGTTTTTGAGTCACGTCCAAATTACCTGAAAGCATTTCGGTTAAAATATATTCAGCAACTTTTTCCTTGCTCCGAACACGGCGCCAGATATCTGCGCGAAACGTACCCGGCGTTTGTAAGTAAGGTGAGTACAGCTTACCTCGGAGTTCCGCAGCTTGCAGATAATCCGTTTGAACCGGATGCTTTATTTACAGTAGTCTCGTGTTCGGCGGTTGATAATAAGCGAAAGCGTGTTGATCTGATTGCTGATTCGCTGGCGCAGCTTGACTTTCCGCTTCGCTGGATTCATTTTGGTCATGGAAATGATCTCGAAAAATTACGTGAAAAGTGCAAATCGCTTCCGCAGAATATTACCGTTCACTTAAAGGGATTTGTTTCTAATTCGGTTGTTTTAGAGTTCTACAAAACAACGCCTGTGCATGTTTTTATTAATCTGAGCCGCTACGAAGGGTTACCAGTTTCGATGATGGAGGCTGCTGCGGCCGGAATACCGCTCATCGGTACAACTATTTTCGGCGTACCAGAAATTTTGGACGATACCAATGGATTTCTTTTACCCGAAACACCGACTCCCAACGAGGTTGCAGAATGTATCCGATTTATTCAGAAAGCAGGAGCAGAGGCCGCAGGATTGAGACAGGGTGCAAAGGCTATGTATGCCCGGCGTTTTTCTGACGAAAAAAATTATCATGCGTTTATTGATTCGCTGTTGAAGCACTAAATAGCAGAACCCAAAGGCAATTTTTTTCGTATAAGGTTTCTACATGAGTCTTGTGGTACCACACACTTTAGCCCTGACAGGAATAATAGTACAGGCCCGTATGGGGTCAACCCGTTTGCCGGGCAAAGTACTTCAACCGTTTTACAGTACCGACAGTATCCTATCGCTGCTGCTAAAACGTGTTGCCAACAATACGGCCGGCATTCCGGTTGTGCTGGCCACATCAACCCATCCGGCCGATGATGCTGTTGCAGCGCTTGCCGGAGAGCTTGGTATCAACTGTTTTCGCGGACATGAAACCGATGTGCTGAAGCGTTTCACAGATGCTGCAGAGCAAGCCGGTTTCAAGCGGATTATCCGGGTTTGTGCTGATAATCCCTTTCTGGATGCCGGTTTGCTGGATGAACTTATTACTGCGTCTTTGATAACAAATGCTGATTACCTCAGCTTTTGTTTGCTCAATAATCTCCCTGCAATTCGTTCGCATTGGGGCATTTTTACAGAATATGTTTCTCTTGAAGCATTGCTTCGTGCAAAAGCAGAAACCGATGATCCGTTTTATCACGAACACGTTACCAATTACATCTACGGAAATCCTGATACGTTTAACGTGCAGTGGATAAATGCTCCGCAAGGCGTTTATGAAGATCTCGGTGTAAGACTGACCATTGATACACCCGAAGACTTTGCGCTGCTTCAGCAAATGTATGCTGATTTGGCCGGGTCGGATAAAGCCATTACTTTTAAGAACATCCTGAATAAATTGGCCGCACAGCCTGAACTCCGGGCAGTGATGCACAACCAGATTGAACGTTTCAGCAAATGATTAGACCCGAACAGATTTACATTATTGGCGAAATCGGCCAGAACCACAATGGCTCGGTTGATATTGCCAAACTCATTATTGATGCTGCTGCCCGTCCGGTGCGCGAAGAACTTTTTAAGCGCGATTACCGTCCGATGGATGCCGTAAAACTCACCCGCCGCGATCTGAAAGAAGAACTCTCGCAGTCGCAAATGGACCGGCCTTACGATAGTCCGCATTCGTTTGGAAAAACATACGGAGAGCATCGCGCAAAATTAGAACTGAACGACGAGCAGCATTTTGAGTTGTATCAATATGCAAAAAGCTACGGACTGGATTTTGTGGAAACGCTTTGTGCTATCGGCTGTTTGTCGATGCTCAAATTGTTTACACCCGATTCGCTCAAAGTTGCCAGCCGGGATTTAACCAACTTGCCGCTGCTTGAAGCAATGGCCGAAACTAAAATCCCGATCATTCTTTCGACCGGAATGGCAGGTAAGGAGCAGCTGGATGATGCGCTTGCAGTGATTTCGAAGTATCACAGCAACATCTCGATTTTGCATTGTGTATCGCAGTATCCAACCGATCCGCAAAGTGTGAACCTGCATACCATTACCTGGCTGCTGAAAAATTATCCGCAATACACCATTGGCTATTCCGACCACACTGTGGGAATTTCAACACCGGTTGCAGCCAGTTCAATGGGTGCGCGCATTATCGAAAAACACATCACGCTCGACCGGCGCATGAAAGGCACTGATCAGGCCGGTTCACTCGGTCCCGACGGCATGGTGCGCATGGTGCGCGATTTGCGTGCGCTGGAAGAATCGTTTGGACGCGAAGAGATTTTTATTGAACCATCGGTTGAAGCTGCGCGTGTTAAACTCGAACGCTCAGTTGCAACACGCCGCGCCATGAAAGCAGGTGAAATTATTACCGAAGCCGATTTGCATCTTCTCTCGCCGGGCGATGGCTTTAAATGGGCGAATCGTACCGACGTAATTGGTAAAAAACTTACAGCAGATATTCCTGCCGACGAAATTATCTACTCACAACATCTCGCATGAAAATAGAAGTAAAGACAATCTCCTCGGGAGGTGAACAGGATTTACGCGTACGTTTTGGTGAACTGTATCGCGAATCTCCGATTCCGGCCAACGAACAACTTGCGAATGTTGGATTGTTTGTGAAAAGACAAGAACTGACCAAGACGCTTTTCATGAATGAACTGTATCAGAAATTTCTGAATGTTCATGGTGTAATGATGGAGTTTGGTGTTCGCTGGGGACAAAACCTGGTCACTCTCAACAATCTTCGCGGTATTTATGAACCGTACAATTACAGCCGTAAGCTTATTGGTTTCGATACGTTTGAAGGATTCCCGTCGGTTCATGAACAAGACGGGAAGCACGATGTAATTAAAAAAGGTGCTTTTTCTGTTACAGAAAATTATGAGGAATACCTGAAAGAAGTTCTCAATTATCACGAAAAAGAGTGTCCGCTCAACCATATCCACAAAAACACATTGGTAAAAGGTGATGCAGTTGTTCAGCTTGAATCCTATCTGAAAGCACATCCCGAAACCATTGTAGCGTTTGCCTACTTTGATTTCGATATTTATGAGCCAACACGCCGTTGTCTCGAATTGCTGGCACCGCATCTTACCAAAGGTTCGGTAGTTGGTTTCGATGAATTATGCGATCCGCATTTCCCCGGCGAAACACAGGCGCTGAAAGATGTGCTTGGCTTGCAGAATGTGCGTTTGCAGCGTTTCAGCTACACCGGTATTCAATCTTATTTTGTTGTAGAATGAGTTGGTTACCCAAATTAGTACTTACTGATATCGACGGTGTTTGGACCGACGGCGGTATGTTCTATGATCAAACCGGTAATGAGTTTAAGAAGTTTACAACATCAGACAGTGCCGGTGTTTTGTTTCTCCGGCAGCTGAATATCGAAACAGGAATTATTACCGGAGAAGACACCGAAATTGTAGCCCGCCGTGCCGCCAAGCTCAAAATCAGTATTCTGCATCAGGGTATCAGCAATAAGCTGGCTTGTGCACAGCAGATTTGTACTGAGCGCGGAATATCGCTGAGCGATGTAGCTTATATAGGCGATGATATTGGCGATGTACAGTTGCTTGGTGCTGTTGGATTTTCATCGGCTCCGTTAAATGCACAACTGTATATCCGCAACAGGGTGCATTACGTAACCCAACTAAAGGGCGGCGAAGGAGCATTCCGCGATTTTGCTGAAACCATTTTGCAGCGTGCCGGAAAACTTGATGAAGTCATTAATCAGTTAACCGGAACAGGGCGATAAGCTACGAATGAATGCATCCGCCATATTTCGTTTTTACCTTCAACTGATTGCTGCTGCAAAATCGGGCAAAGAAGCATCACCCGAAGCCCTTGCCGGCTGGTGCTTATTGTATAAACCAAGTTTCCGTTTGCCTGCAAGTGCTTCGGCAGACAGATTCCTTGCTTTCCGCGTATTTCGGCGACTCAGTGTTTATTCCGGCAATCCTGCTGCCGAAAAAATTGATAACGGAAAATCAGGCATTGCCGCATTTGATAATCTTGCCGCTGTAAAAGAAATCCGCCTGCGGCATATTGAACAAAATACAGGTCAGCTTCCGGCAGTTTATATTAATCGCAATAGCTTACTTCACTCGCAAATTGGCTTTGCCGAAAAGCTGAGTGCCGTATTTATGCTGTTTCGTATTCTGCTGCTGAAAGGTTTGCGTGTAAACTGCGCATTGCTGTTGCGCGAGGCTTTTGAAGCTTCCGCTCTGCTTAAATTGCTTAAGCAAAACAACATTACAGAGTTGCATTTCTACACAGCATTTGAAAAAGACTCGAATGCACTTACATTGTTGTTGCACAAAAATGGAATTTCGGTCAATAAAATTCCTTCGCCAAGTTTACTTGCTGTTCATCACCGCGAAATAATTACAGATACATTGAGTATCGGAAGTCCGTATCAGCTTGATGAACTGGATGTGTTTAAACCAACACAGTATATCAAAAAAGTTAATCACTGGACGCCTGAGTTATGGCCAATGTATGGCGAGCGATATGCCAAACAACAAGAAGCACCGCCACAAACAATTGGCTTTTACTCTCACGCAACCTGGCTTCGCGAATTGGAAGGTAACGCCGATACAGGATTCGGAGATCATACTGCAGAAAAAGAATTGATTCCCGCTCTGGCAGCTTATCAGCGAAAGCATCCGGAAACTCAGCTGGTACTTTTTCTCCATCCCCGCGAACGAAAGCCGGAAACGATAGAGCGGACGCGCAAACATTACGACAAATGTTTTGACGGAATCAATTATCGTATTTCTGAAAATAACGAAAAAAGTACTGAGCAGTTTGATGCTGTTGATGTTGGAGTGGGAGGAGTCAGCACCATTTTGTTTGAACGACTTTTTGCCGGGTATAAAACTGTTTTTTATCCGGCAGGAATTAAGTCGTTCCCTGTTTCCGGTTCAGCATTGTCACGTATCTGTCCGGTTCAGCCTGCAGAACTTGAAACTGCACTTGATGAAGCGCTGAAGCATACGTCTAAGGAATATTTCAGTCTTACAGGACTTTCCCGCTACACAAAAAACGAATGGTTGAATTACAGTCAAACTACTAAACAAACTGTGCAATGAGTTTGATGCATTACATTCGCCGAAAAGTTCTGGAGCAAAAAATTACATACCGGATTTATGCTAAGTATCCGCACATGTTTGCCGGATCGCGCATTCAATCATTACTTCCGCCCGAAGTAGAAAAGTTGATTCAGCCCGGAACAGTTATTGAAGAAAATGTACTTATTCCTTCATCAATTAAGGAACTTGGACGATATGTATATATCGGACGAAATACATTCATCAGTTCATGCCAAAGTATTGGCGCATTTTCAAGCATCTCAGCCGGAGTACGCATTGGGTTGATGAGCCATCCGGATGATTGGGTAAGTACATCGCCCGTATTTTATGCCCGCCGCCGTGGTTGGGTAAAAGAAAACAGTTATGCCGAAGATCAGGGAAAGCAAACTGTAATCGGAGCAGATGTATTGATTTCGGCAAATGCGCTTATCAGAAATGGCATTACGGTTGGACACGGGGCAATTATTGGTGCCGGTTCTTTTGTAAATGAGGATGTACCGCCTTATGCTATCGTGGCCGGAACGCCTGCCCGAATTATTCGCTATCGTTTTGAAGAGCCGCTCAGAAATGCACTGCTCGAATCGAAATGGTGGGAGCAAACAGACGAACAGCTAAAGCGTGCCGGTTATTTTGATAATCCGGAAAAATTTCTTGCCGCTTTGATTTCCAATAAACATAAATAATTGTTGCCGGAGGTTATGATTACTGAACACAAAGACTTTACAGTGCTTTCGGATAACCGGCATTTTGCCCGTAATTACAAAGGAATTGCGCGGGTAAAGTATTGGATTAGTATTTATATTGGATTTACAAAAGCATGGTTTCGGCTTTGGAAAACATTACGAAAGAAAGAATGTTATTACGGCCCGTTTAAAGGTGAGTTTGGGCATTTTCTGTCACATAACTTACCATTTCTGTCTTATCTCCACAGCCGCGGAGTAAAAATTCACTATTGCGGAATGCAGTTGCATGAACCGTTTTTGCTTGATGAAAACGGAAATTCGCTTATACATTCCTATCATAAACTTCGCGACTTTTTTGCAGAAGTAGCGCCGCGTCTCAACAAAGTAACTCCGCCTGATGATGTGCAGAAGGAAATAGAACTGTTTGAGGCCAAAGCCCGGAAATCAGGCCTGCCGTTTTGGAACATTGGCGATGGTTATTATTACTGGTTCATTCATCGCAGCTGGTTGCTGAAAGGCAATCATCAGTTGTACAATAATCTCAGCAAAGTTTACCGGACAAAGAACGAACGCAGCTGCGTAATTTTTCCCCGCAGCAAAGGAGCTGCTTCATCAGTAAACAATGGCGAAAACTGGAATTACGATGAACTTGCTGAGCTACTCAGTCCGCACTTCGATACAGTTTACGTAACCGGTCATCCGTCTCAAACCATTGCCGTGCGTGAGCGCGGAAATATTCAGCTTTGCATCAGTGCCGATAATCGTGTTGTACTGGAATGCTGTTCAAACGCATCACTCATTGTTACACAGCATTCGGGTGCCGTTTATCTTGCCGATTATGTTCCGGCTCAGGTACTCATCATATACAAAGGCGGCAAACAAATCGGCAGCCTTGTAAATACGATTCGTTTTCGTGGGAAACGAGCTGTTTCAAAGCCGTTTCACTGCGCATTTTCCACCTCCGAAATACTTACATTTGTCCAAAACCAGTTTGCATGAAGCGACTTGAAATTGATTATTCCCTCGGGGCAATGGATGCCCTTGTTTCAATGGCGAGATACAGTTTTGTAAATCGTACACT
>CALRTD020000149.1:0-9160 GCA_943371015.1 Synechococcus sp. UW140
TATTTCCGGGAAACAGTCAGTACAATTTAATTTATCCGCAGTTGCCAAGCCCGCAAACTTATTCGGTAGTTGCCGATTGGGGGAATGGCTGTTATTCTTCAGATACCGTTAGCATACAGGTATATCCGGCAGTAACGGTAAATGCTGGAGCAGATATGACAGCTTGTTACGGACAGAATTTTACGCTGAACGCTACTGTAACGGGGGGAACCTCTTATACATGGTCTGTATTGAATGGCCCGATTTTATGCACAGGTTGCACAACCGTTCAAGTTACTCCGCTTGTAACAACTTCTTATGTAATAAGTGGTGTCAACTCTTTTGGTTGTCAGGATAAGGATACCGTAATTATCAATGTAATACCTGCACCTGTTGTTAATGCCGGAGCAGATATTACTGTATGTCTCGGCCAGCCGGTATCGTTGAATGGTTCAGTAACCGGAGTATATAATCAAATCGGTTGGTCAACCAATCTCGGTACAGTTTGCAACGGTTGTACTTCAGTAAGTATTACAGCAAGTGTAGGTTTGCAGTATGCCGTTTTCACAGCTACCAATACGGTTTCGGGTTGTACTGATACAGATACATTACTTATTAACCTCACACAATTACAGGGGGTATCACTTATCCCTACATTGGGTTATGCGTCAAACATTCTTTGTGCAGATGTGCAGTATTCAGTGTTTGGTGCTCCGGCGGGGTCTCAGTTTATTTGGTCACATACGTCAAACCCTGTTCCGGTAAGTGGTGTTGTTAGCGGTTTAGGTCAATATACAGTAAATTGGTCAACAGCTTCGGTATCTTCTGGAAATGTAAGTTGTACAGTCGTGGCTCCAAATGGATGTTCGGCGATATTGAACTTACCGGTAGTTGATAGCTGTTGTTTCCCTCCTCCGGTTATTTCAATTGTATTAAATAACAGCAACAGCAGTACATTCATAAGTTCAATATTAACACAATGTCCTTCCTGTACTGTTTCAGGCAATACGGTTACTTCTCCAGCTCCATTGTCTATTGCTGTTCACATTAACGGCTCATTTACCATTGACCAGAATTTAGTAATGGTGAATTTTGGTGATGTACGCATGGGTACTAATGCAGCTATTTATGTTCCGGGAGGTAAAGCCTTTGAAATGCGAACCTGCACAACGACTACATTCTGCGGAATGATGTGGGATGGAATTTATGTTATTGGCAATACCGCTTCATTCAAAGCCACGCAAAATACTGTTTTGCAACAGGCAAAAAATGCAGTTGTATCAAGTAGCGGCGGCGTATTTACTGTTGAAAACACAACCATAAGAAACTGCCTGAAAGGTATTGTAGTCAATACATATACATCGGCGGCACATTTGGGACGTGTACGCAGTACAACGATTGAAATGCCAGGAACGTTCCTTCCGGCTTCGCCGGCATTACCGGCGAGTTACGATAAAACGTTGATTGGTATTGAGATTAACAAAGTATCAAACATCATTATTGGCGATGCTGCTTTGGCAACTAATCTGAATACGTTTAACGGTATCTATAAAGGAATTTATGCAGTAGCATCTAATACTACTGTACGCAATTCCCGGTTTATCAATTTGCCGGTATCGGGCTTCAATCCAATACCGTTTACAGGGACTGCAATTCATTGTGAAGGGCAAAAAAGCATTCAATGGCTGCAAGGAATTACGGTAGGCGGCACTGCGGCTAACCAACGCTGTACATTCGATAATCTGAGAAAAGGAATGTTGGTTAACCTTGCACACAATGTTTCATTTGTAAATAATACCGTTACCAACCTTACCGATAATATTTTCAGTTTTGGTTGGGGTGTTTCAGTACAGAATTGTGTTGGCCGTACTATCACAATTTCCAATAATCGGATTTCTAACCAGAATCTGGCAACCGGTTATACTTACGGTATCATAGCAACAGATGTATCGGGTTCTACTGTGAACATAAGCAATAACCGAATTTTGCAGAGCGCCAATATTTCCGGCAATTACGCACATCAAAAAGGCATTGGTATTTATGTACAGAATGCAATTGCAGCACCGGTGGCATTGACTATTTTTAATAATGATACCATACGCCGATTTATGTATGGAGTTGCAGTAACTAATATCAACAATACCACACAAGGTTTAGTTAATCAAAACCGCATCTTGATTGATAAACCCAAAACAGCGTTCACACAGTTGAATTGTGGTATTTCGATTATTAACTGCACCATGATAAAGGCTGATACTAACCGGATTATTCGGACTTCAACACCAAACTGGATTTCTTCTGATGTACCTTCGGTAGCAACCAATTTGCGCGGAGTTTATATAACCAATTCTCAGGCGTGTATTGTATCTGATAATACGCTGACTGGTATGGGTGAAGGTGTTCATGCAAACGGAAACTGTGCAAACTCATTCATTGTGTGCAACGTTTTCCAGAATGGCTACCGGGGATTTTTTGGTTCTGGGACAGTCAGTAATTCAGTATTGTTGCCAGATCAGTTGTTTTACAACAACGTAGCTTATCCAACAGGAAATAGCTTTACAGGAACAGTAACGGCTGATTTAACAGGTTCGATTCGCTCACAATCTCCTCCAAATACGAATCCGATAAATTGGTATTTCTCTGGATCACAACCAACAGAAGCTTTATTTCCGGGAAGTTTAACCAATGGCAACTTGCCCCTGTCAAGTGCCAACCCTACCCAATGTGCCAGTCCGATTTTCATATCACCAACCGAAAGTACGCAGCGTGAAATACTGGCTGGTTCTCAAATAGAGATTTCGGAAAGCACCGTAGCTGATGAAATGACAAAAGAAATGTCGGCCAAAGATGCACACCGCCTGTTGGTTGAAAATCCTGACTGGCTCAACTTGAATACAGCACAGGATGGAGATTATCAGCAGTTTTTTTCAGACGCAGATACCTCAGAAATAGCCCAAGCTAACTATGCCGAGATTGCGGCATTGGCAGATAATGAGCAACAAGCTATTTTGATGAATGCAGCTCTGGGAGGCTCAACCGACCTGACGGGCAATCACAAAACGGTATTTGAAATTTACAACCGTACTTGGCTTAAAGATTCCGTAGCACTTACTGCGGCTGACAGTGCAACACTTCTTGCCATTGCTTTACAACATCCGGCACAGGGAGGTGATGCAGTTTATACCGCAAGGGTTATGCTGCGGTTAATGGTGGACGATGCCACAGGAAACTACTACAATTACCGTATAGCAGCCAGCAACGAAACCGAAAATCAGGCAGCAGAAGTATTTCCAAATCCGGCCAACACGCAGTTAACAATAACAGGCCATTATTCGGAAACGGATTTGGTGGTGTTTAATCTATATGATGTGACAGGAAGGCTAATGCTGACAAAAGCACTGAAAACCGGAAACGGAACGGTTACACTCGATTTAAGCACAGTGCAGCCGGGAGCATATCTGTTTCAGATTGCTGTAAATGGGGCAGTTACGACTTCTGATAAATTGGTAATTGCCAGATAGTCGATTTTTGATCTAACTTTAAACAAACCGCCGGGTACTGGTTTACCATTACCCGGCGGTTACTAAGCCGATGAAAAAGCTGATGCCACTCTTGTTTTGTATGTTTTTGCTGTTTGACGCAAACGGACAAAACTTGGTACGCAATCCAAACATGGACAGCATCAATAATTGCCCGGCATTTTTAGGAGATATTGGAGCTTGTCAATTTTGGTTTAATCCAACAAGTAGTACTCCTGATTATTTTCATTTATGCCAACCCGGGTTAGCTCCATTAAATTTTATAGGCTGGCAGATGCCTCGATCTGATAGTGGTTACTTGGGGTTTGGCGCTTTTGCTTATTATCAACTGAATACGCGGGAATATGTAACAGGAACGCTCATCCGTCCCTTAGTAGCAGGAAAAAAATACTGTTTCAACTATAACATTTCTTTGTCTGATAGTAGTAATGTGGCAATATCCAATGTCGGCATTTACTTTTCTCAAAATGACCCTTCAATATTACTCGATTCTAATGGAGGGCCAAATGGTGGATATATGCCTTATACACCCGTATATGAACCTTCTCGTTTACAAAAAGACACTGCTGGTTGGATGGAAGTTACAGGTGAATTTATTGCACAAGGAGGTGAACAGTTTTTAACCATCGGAAATTTCCAACCAGACATCACTACAAGTTGGGACACCGTTAGAAATATTCCGCAGTTTGCAGGTATTATCGCATATTACTATCTGGATGATGTTTCAGTGGTATTGTGTGAAGATACCATTCAGCCACCACCGCCGCCGCCGCCTGTACAAGTATCGTCACTGATTACTTACAACGCATTCAGTCCGAACGGCGACGGCGTAAATGATTTATTTCTAACTAAAAATCAAAATCTGACTTATTACCGCTTAACCATTTTTAACCGGTGGGGAAATACACTCTTTGAAACAACCGACCCGCAAGCCGGGTGGAACGGAACTTATCAGGGAGGTGAAGTACCGGAAGGCACATATTTTTATCTGCTCGAAGCCACAGGCATCGACAAGAAAGAATATTTGCTCAAAGGTTTTATTTCTCTGCATCGCTAATTCAAAAAAACGTACACAATGAAAAAAACGATAATTCTCTCGGTCTTAGTTGCAGCTTGTGTTCAACTTTCTGCACAAAAAATAAAAACCGCCGAACAGCTTGAAATAACCAATAAAGGAATTTATATAGGAGTATCAACTTCATTCATTTACAGAGGTACACTGCAAGATCCATCTTACATTGTCAGCCGAAATCTTTTGGATGCTCAATACCGCTTTAGCAACCGTTTTTCTGCCGGTATTGGTTTGGGTGTGGATTATGAAAAATCATCTTCATTCACTACATACACACTCAACAGATTATCACTGTTGCCCGAACTGCGTTACTGGCTGCACACCGAACCGCAACGGTTAATGCCCTATCTGTATCTCAATTATGCTTGGTCAAGAGAAAATCAAACTCAACCCGCTCCAGAAGTAAATCGAACCTTCTGGCAAGCAGCAATCGGTGGAGGCTGCACGGGATGGCTAAACAAATTTGTAGGATTACAACTACGGACTGAACTACTTTCTCTTAGCAAACAGTCTCTAACACTTACAAATCAACCCTTACTGTCAACCAGTTTTGGAGTAGTTTTTAAAACCAACCGGTAATATACACTACCAGTTGTAGCGCTCTTTCGCGGATAGCTTTTCTGCAAGCTGTCTTGTAGTTTCAAAAGTTCAGATTCAAGTTTTACACGTTCTTGTGTATGTACCCCTAAAAAGGCTGCAAACACGAGTATTGGGAATTTTTTTGCCTAAAAAAACGTATGAAAATAACCTATACACCAAATTAAACATCATCAAACGCATCAGCAGCAACTAAAATCTGCTCCTGATTATTGACCGGTTAAAATCATCAAATCTGCTGTATTTATTGATTTTTGGTCGTACTACCTTGCTCAACCGTAAAGCCATCATGGCTAAAGAATAAAATACAAACCCTGTAAAATAAAATAACAATGAAAAATCTCCTTCTCATATTCTTTCCATTGTTTTTATCAGTCAATCTATTGGCACAAACAACATGGAATACAACAGGAAACAATACCAATGCTTCTGCTGTGTTAGGGACAAATAATTCTCAGCCTCTCCAGTTCAGAACAAACGGAATTAATCGCGCAAGTTTTTCAAATTCAGGTGCATTTACTATAAATAATCTTTCCGGTACAGGCACACGAATTGTTACTACAAATGCAAACGGGCAAATTGGTTTTCTTACTGCCGGAAGTGCATCACAGGTTTTACTTGGTAACGGCACTTGGGGAACATTACCGGCATCGGCTTGGCTGGCATCCGGTACTGATATTTATTTTAATGCAGGACGTGTTGGTATTGGTCTTGCTAACCCGCAATCACCGCTTGATGTAAACGGAAATGCCCGTATAAGGAGCAATCTGACGGTAGATGGGGATATTATTATTTCCGGCAAAATTTTCACACCAGATGAGTTTCAAACACGCGCTTTAGTTTCCGACTCAATTAAAATGGATTCGCTCACAGGTATATATGGCCAAACAAATATTCATGGTGATTTAACTGCATTTAATGAATTTAAGGTAGCCGGTAATACACAACTTCAGGGTGATGCAAACGTGTCAGGTATTTTACGAATCGACCAATATCAGATAAGTAATTACAGACTGACAAATCAGTACAATACGAATCTTACTGTTTTTGGCCCTGTGGGTGGCCCTTATAGTGGCCCTTTTGATCCGTTGCCGCTTGATCCTTGTATCACAGGAAGCATAGCCGTAAACAACCTGAATGCCTTTGACGGTTTAATTCAATCGTACACTTTTGATCTCAATAATGGCTACACTTCTTTAGTAATGGGAAGTGACGGAGCAAACGGTATAATTGATTCCAGAGCAGATATGAATGCACCCGGTAATGGTCGTTTATTACTTAATTACTACTGCGGAAACGATGTTCTTGCGTGTACCGGAGCACAGGGAGGAAGTGTTTTTTTGTGTAATAACAGCACCGCAAGTCGTGTAGTTATTGGTGACGGAGTACTTGGCAACAGTAATCATTCTAACGCTAAACTTCAGGTAGGAGGAAAAATAGTTGCTAAAGAGCTTTACATTTTAAACTCATCTAACTGGCCTGATTTTGTTTTTGACAGTACATATACTGTTATGCCTTTGGCTCAGACGGAAGCCTTCTACAAACAATATCATCATTTGCCGGGTGTTCCCTCTGCTATGCAAGTTGATTCGATGGGCGTTAATATGGCGCAAATGAGTGGTATTTTACTTCAAAAGGTTGAAGAACTAACCTTGATTGTGGTAGCACAGCAAAAACAGATCGACCAGCTTACTGCTCAGAAAGCATCTGCTGCACACAAACCTTAACTGTATGCACCATGAAAAAGTATATATGTATTCTGATATTCATGTATTCTTCGTTAGTTGTTCAACTACGCGCACAGGATACTTTAGGATTTAACTCTTACCAACAAATGATGGATCATGTGTATGGTGCGCTTGACGCTTCAAACATTCCATCAGGTATTTTGCTGAACAGGTCTCCGGGAATTACATCCTTAACCAATCATCGGGGTAATTATTCTGATTCTCTTGCGTATTATGAAGATTGGTTGCTCATGTGCAGCAGGTTCTACTATTCGTCACCTGCACTTAACAGTCAATTAGAAATACTGCGTGTGGATAGCATTGCTCGTCACAGAGCATTGCATGATTCGGTTGTTGCTGTTGGGGTAATTAACATCACTTACGAGCAACTTGAAGACAGTGCAGTAGCAGAAAACCTGATTTATGCTGATGCAAATTACCGTCTTCACGATACGCCAAACCGTATCCGTTCACCTTATCATACTAACAGATTGTTTTCTGTAATGCCCGCCGGGATGGTTATTGTTGGAAGAACTCTGAATTTTCGGATTGATACAACCTTATTCTTTTCCAGTCATACAGCCACACTGCAAAATGCAGAGGTTGATTTTGGGGATGGTAACGGTTGGCAGCCTTTTATGCCGGGGAATATTGCAGGAGCAGAGTTTGATAGTACTGCTATATATACCTTCAAGTTCAAATTCACGTATTCTGATTCGACTTTTGTCTGCAATACTTATGTCCGGGTTGCTGTGCCTGAGATAAACGCCAGAAATCAAAATTATACTTCTCCCGATGAAGTAAGAACGATTTCATATTCTAATACGCTTAATCACGAGAACATCGGAAAAACAATAGTAGATGGTGAATACGCCATCTGGTACAGTCCCTGCAACACAGAAAAGAAGTTAAGAAAGCCATTTATTATTTCAGCCGGGTTTAACCCCGGCAACGGGAAACGCTTTTATCCGGGTTTGATAAATTGGAGTGAAATTGAGTTGAATCTGCCTCTGCCAATTATTGGTATGGTTCCCTTTACAGTGCAGTTAAATCCTTCGTTCAATGGCGAGTGGCGGGGAACATACTACGAAACCTATAACGGGAATTATCTTGGAGCTTTTCGGCCAGCCAGTGGTGTGGGTTCTATTCCTTCCGGTTTTGAGAATGGTGATGATAATGATAATCACTTCTTAGACCGGCTGCGTAATGAAGGGTACGATATAATCATTGTCCGTTATAACGATGGAGTTGATTTAATCGAAAACAACGCTCATGCCTTTATAGAAGTGGTAAAAACAGTAAATCAGGAACTCATTAACAACGGTAGTAAACACGAACTTGTAGTGGCCGGATTTAGTGCAGGTGCATTTACAACCCGGTATGCCCTGACCTTGATGGAAAAAGAGCACAGTAATTACCTGAATACGCCTCTTGAAAATGACTATCCGCATCACAGATGTCGCTTGTGGGTAAGTGTAGAATGTGAGGCACAGGGGGCAAATACTCCGTTATCAATGCAGTATTACAATAATTACCGGCAATTTAAAATCCCTTTTAATACTATTGATGCGTTAGACAAATTATCAGCAACAATTGCTCAAAATTTCGTAAATTCCCCTGCATCCCGTGAGTTATCTATCTATCACTTTCAGGCAGGTAACACTTTTTTTAATATCGGAACAATGGATACCGCATATCAGGATCGGCTTCGTACAGAAATGGTAGCTCGTTTTACCAGTCTGAACACGCTGCCCGGCGGCATTAATCACGGTTATCCGCTTTGGTGCAGAAGGGTTGGGGTATCACAGGGCAGCGGAATTGGAAATACTACTCAAAGTCCTGACGGATATGTTTTGCAACCCGGTACAAGGGTGTTTGATGTGCGTAACCGATCCGGTTTACACTTCGTTACAATGGCATCAGATTTACGGGGGTATTGGCTCGATCATGGCGCATCTTATGTATTCAATGGGACACAAGGAATAAAATTTCTGTTCCCGCCTGTGTACTTAACATGGCCTATTCCCTATACACCTTATCATCCGTTCAGCAGTTCTCAAAACGGACGAGTTGATGCTGTAAATGCAAAGGGTTACGATCATTGTCCGGGAAGTTATCAGGCCGCAACCGATCAAACCTTTAACGCAGATCTCCAGCGGTTTTACCTTAATTTACTCTGGGTAATTAATGGTAGTTATTATAAGTATAATCAATCACCAAGCAGCCCTCTAACAAATCCATTTAAC
>CALRTD020000150.1:0-9117 GCA_943371015.1 Synechococcus sp. UW140
AAATCGTTTTCCTGCCAGTAAACATGATGAATTATGCTGCCGTCAATATCATCTTTTGGGGAAGGAATGCCGAACAATGCGGCCAGCACATTGAGGCTGGTAAAGCTTTTCCGGTCGCCAAACTTCCAGAGCTCCATCGTATCGATAAACGAAGTTTCCCAGGGCTTCTTGCCGGCTACATCAAGTGCGGGCGGAACTACAATGCCGTTTACCAGCATGCGCCGCCCGAGAAACGGGAAATCAAATTCTTTCCCGTTATGTGCGCACAGAAATGTGCCGGCTCGGCTGTAGCGCGAGCGCAGCAGTTCGGCAAAATCGCTGAGAAGTTGATGTTCATCGTGACCGGCAAATGCTTTCAGGTGAAGCTTTCGGCGACCGTCTGGTACTTTT
This sequence comes from Synechococcus sp. UW140, assembly GCA_943371015.1. GTDB lineage: Bacteria > Bacteroidota > Bacteroidia > Palsa-965 > Palsa-965. The sequence goes on from CALRTD020000150.1 coordinate 391, forward strand.
ACAAGTGCGCCAACAACAATGCAAATTACTTTGCCGAACTCTGCATAAATGCCTGCCCGGTCATATACTTCATCTGCTGTGGCTTCGGGCAGTCCGCGCTCACGTTTTATCTGCTCGGCTTTCAGACTCCAGAGCTCTTTCCAGTGCTCGGGAAGTTTATCAAAGCCTGATTCTGCCGGAGCAGTTTCAATGTCGATAAATAAAATGTTTTCGGCTGGTGTGTATGTGCCCATAACTGCGAAGATGCAGAAAATCAGCCGATCATTACACCTTTGCGTTCAAGTACCGGAACCAGTGTAAAATTGGCCGGACTGATGGTTTCAGGAAGAAACACAAATTGCTTATCAAACACTTGTTCACCAATGTAAAAGCTCACCCAAAACTCATTACTCAAACCAAAGGCAAAATCCATTATTGGTTCAACCTTAATGGCGGTGTTGGGAGCAAGATTTTCAAAGTAATGACGCAGTGTAGAAGTCTGCCGGCGCTCACCGTTTATTTCACCGTATCCGGTAGAAGTGATGAATACATTGCGCAGCGCAACATCTTTAAGATTGATCAGATAAACGCCCCATTCATCATCATCGCGTTCAGCTTCTTTCAGAATGGCAACAGCCACATTTTCAACCTTCGGGATCTCAACATCTTTTTTCATAACGATCTGCAAATATCGTTAAACAAGTTTATAAAAACAGCATGTTCAGTTGGCGTACATTCCCAATGCGGCATCCAGGTAGTAATGCACATCTTCGGGAACATCGTCGCTATCGCTGGGCAATCGTTTTTCGCCGAGACGCACCACAATCATATCAAGATCCGGAATGCAAAGCACATACTGCCCTAAAATTCCGCGGGCATAAAAAATCCGGTGTCCGTTGTAATCGGGAATCAGCCACCAGCTGTAGCCGTAATCGGAGCACACACTTCCGTCTTTTCGTTTAAGCCCGGCCGGCTGAACCGATTGCGTGGCATACGTTTCGGGCACAAGTTGTTTTCCGTTCCATCGTCCGCTGTCGAGATATAGCTTTCCGATTCGTGCAAAATCGCGTGCATTGCTGTTGAGGCAGCAGAATGTTTTTTCGTCGCCGCCTTCGTGATCGAGGCTCCAGAAAGCCGGCTGTTCGCAGCCGGCCGGTCCCCAGAGGCGTTCTGTGGCATAGTCGGCTACCGGCTTTCCGGTTGCAGCCCGCAGTACAAAGCCAAGCAATTGCGTGTTTCCGCTCAGGTACTCGAACGTTTGTCCGGGTGCAGCATGCACAGCTGTGTAGCCAAATGTAAGCTCCCGAAGATCGCTGCCGTAGTACGATTCGGCCGGATAGGCGAGGGGATTTACGTAATCTTCATCAAACGAAATGCCCGAGCTCATGGTCAGCAAATGCCGTATCGTAATGTGCGACAGATCGCCGGTTTTGTACTCGGGCAAAAAATCGCCAACCGGCTGGTCGATGCTTTTGATGTAACCATCCTGTATGGCGCAGCCGACCAGAATGCTCACCACGGTTTTTGCCATCGAAAACGAATTGGTAGCGCTTTTCGATGAAAATTCGCCCCAGTATTGTTCATGTAAAATTGTATCGCGACGGATGACCAGAAAAGCTCCGGTTTGAATAGCCGTCATTTTAGCAAGAAGGTCGGCCGGAATTTCTTTTGCATTGAGTTTTGCTGCTTGCGGCCATGCCTGCGGTGCTACAGCTTTTACAACGCGGTTATCGAAAATTTCATATTCCCCTGCTGATGGACCACTGCGGCCTTTGAGGTACGTGTTCCAAACACCTTTGTACAAATATGTACGTCCGCTCAGCAAAATAAATAAGTTAGCGGCTGCAAGAATAAGCAGCAAGGCAATACCGAAACGCTTCAGGAATTTTCGCATAATCAAAACACTTAATCATTGAAATATACAACGCTTTCGCCAGCACAACTATTCTGTAGTACGGAAAATCAACCGAAAAGTTGTGTGCTGATTACTGCCCTATAAGTTTGCAGCCAAATTCCTGCTCAAAATAATGAGCCGTCAGCTTCTTCACTTCTTCCATGTTTACTTCACGTCCAAGTTCCTGCTGCATAGAAGTAACTGCTTTATCGTCGATACCGCAGGGGACAATTTTCGAAAAATAATCAAGATTAGTATTTACATTAAACGCCCAGCCATGCATAGTAACCCAGCGACTGGCACGTACTCCCATAGCGCATATTTTGCGGGCGCGTTCATCATCCTGCGGATCAAGCCATACGCCGGTGTAGCCCGGATAGCGATCGCCTTTGAGGCCATATTCGGCCATTACGCTGATGATTACTTCTTCGAGTTTGCGGAGATAAAGATGTATATCGGTAAAGAAATTATCGAGATCAAGAATCGGATAACCAACAAGCTGACCGGGGCCGTGATAGGTAATATCGCCGCCGCGGTTTATCTTATAATAGGTTGCGTTGATTTGTCGCAGCCCTTCTTCATCCACCAAAAGATTGTTTTCATGTCCGCTCTTGCCTAGCGTGTAAACATGCGGATGTTCGCAAAACAGCAATGTGCTTTGTGTTTGCTGTTGGTCTTGCTGAGGAATATCGCGGTTGCTGAGTTTTACAGCTACCACCTGCTGAAATAACTCTTCCTGGTAGTCCCAGCAAGCCTTGTAGTCGATAAGACCGAGATCGCGAAAAGCTACGTTTTGCATTGTTGCCGGCGGCTATTTCTTAGAAAGCTCGCCTTTAAGGAAATTGATCACATTCACCTCAACAGCATCAACACCACGCAAATCAGCAAGTTTCACGGAGAGCCAGTCGCCAAAATGGATGAGCCAGATGGCTTTTTCGATGGGCGAATTGCCGTGTGCCGTTACTTCAAAGAAGCGATCAGTAACGCGGGTAATGATTTGTTTGTTAATGTCGATGCGGAAATCGTTACGCTCGTATTCGTCGGGATCACGCAGGAGCACAACCGCAAAGTCGTTTCCTCCGCCGGCCCAGCCCACAAGTTCGTTGTGGTTCATCTCCGGAATAACATGGTGCCAGCAAAGCATTTTTGCGTTCTCGTTGATTTGCTGACGCAGGCGAATAGCAACACCTTCGAGTGGTGTTGTGCTGTAAATTACCGGAACCCGGTTATAAAGCTCCGAAGCCAGTTTAGCAGCTGCGGTTGAAATTTCGTTGGCTCCGGCAGCAATAGTTGCAGCAGCTTCTTTTACCTGTGAAACACTGTTCTCGGGCAAAAGTCCGTGAAACGCAAACACGCCAAGCAATTGTGTCATTGAATAGCCGAGACACGAACGCGGCGGCATACCTCCGGGAATAATGATCAGATCATCACCGCTTTCGCGAGCCATATCGGCCACTTTTCCGCCGGATGTAATACATACAATATGTGCCCCCGCTTTGCGGGCCTGTTCAAAACAGGCTATCGTTTCTTCTGTATTTCCGGAATAGGAAGAAATAATGGCTAATGTATTTTTACCGGTAAAGCCTGGAATAAAGTAGCCTTTGGTAACCGAAACAGGCACCGGTGCGGCTGAAAAAGCGAGTTCACTTACAATTGTACCGCCAATTCCGGAGCCGCCAAGTCCGGCAATAACCACATTTAAAAGTTGATTTTCCGGCTTTCGGAGTTTCGAATCATGAAAAATAGTTACGGCTTCTTCAAGCTGTAGCGGAAAACGTTCAACAAGATTTTGCATTGTCATAAGTCAGCATACGATTCAGGGAGGCATAAAGTTAAACAAAAATTGCAGGATGGTTTTGTTTACTCATTTAGCGCTGAGTAAATAACCGGTTTTCTTCTTTCGTCAGGTGGCACATTATTTACGATAACTGCATTAAAAGCAACGACGCACGAAATTAAAAGAGATTAAAGTTTTGGATTTCCCCTAAACATTAAGCCTGATGTGGGGTTTACATCGTGTGTTGCAACCACAGGCTTTAACAAACAAATGAAGAACATGATGAGAACAAAACACCTCCTTTCACTCGCGGCGGGGTTATTGCTTGGGACATTCACCCTCAAAGCACAAACAGCCCGCATTCAGGTTATCCACAATTCGGCGGATGCAGCAGCAGCAACAGTAGATGTATGGCTGAATGACACGCTGTTGATTCCTGGTTTCCAATTCAGAACAGCTTTCGGCTTTGCTGATGCTCCGGCCGGTGTGCCTTTTGACATTACAATCTGTGCACCAGGCAGCCAAGACACAACCAATGAAGTAAAACGCTTTAGCGGACTTCAGCTCACAGCTGGCGAAAAGTATGTAATTGTTGCAAACGGTATTGTCAGCACCAGCGGTTATTCACCCGCACCGGCTTTCAATCTCGACATTTACGGCCTCGGTCGTGAAACCGCATCAAATGCAGCCAACACTGATATTTTGGTTGTACACGGTTCTACCGATGCACCAACAGTTGACATCGTTGCTCCGGGTGTCGGAACATTATTGAACAATGTTTCTTACCCGCAGTTCAGCAACTACCTTGAGTTGCCAACAGCCGATTACAACATTCAGGTGCGCACTGCATCCGGAACTGATGTAGTTGCTGAGTACGCTGCTCCGCTGCAGACACTCAACCTTAACGGTGCAGCACTGGTAGCAGTTGCTTCAGGATTTTTGAATCCTGCCGCAAACAGCAATGGTCCGGCATTCGGCATTTGGGTTGCTCCTCCTACTACAGGTCCAATGATTCAGTTGCCGCAGGTAGCTGTAAGCACATCACGCATACAAATCATCCACAACTGCGCTGATGCAGCTGCTGCTACTGTAGATATCTGGCTCAACGATTCGCTCTATGCAGACAATCTTAGCTTTCGTCAGGCTTCCTCATGGATAGATGCTCCTGCCGGTGTACCGTTTGATATCACCATCTGCGGCCCTAACAGCACTGACACAACATCAGAAGTTGTACGTTTCAGTTACGATTCACTCCAGGGCGGAAACAAATATTCTATCATTGCCAGTGGCATTGTAGTTGCAGCCAACTATAACCCGGCACCTGCTTTCTCTCTCGAAATTTTTGATCAGGGACGCGAGGTAGCCAACAACCCGGCAAACACCGATATTCTTGTGTACCACGGTTCAACAGATGCACCTACAGTTGACATCGTTGCTCCGTTTATTGCTACACTCGTAAACGATATTTCCTATGGCGATTTTGCTCCGGCATATCTCGAATTGCCTACTGCGAACTACAACATTCAGGTACGTACAGCTACCGGAACAGATGTAGTAGCTGAATATTCAGCTCCGCTGCAAACACTTGGTTTGGCCGGACAGTCAATTACCGTAGTTGCTTCTGGTTTCCTTGATACAATTGCAAACAATAACGGCCCTTCATTTGGTCTTTGGGTAGCTCCTGCTTCAGCCGGTAACTTGATTCCGCTTCCGTTGGTAGCCACATCAACCACACGTGCACAGATCATTCACAATTGCGCTGACGCAGCTGCTGCTTTGGTTGACGTATGGGTGAACAATGATCCTACAATTGTGAACTTTGGCTTCCGCACAGCCACTGAGTTCGTTGATCTTCCTGCCGGTGTGCCTTTCGATGTTACTATTTGTGGCCCAAACAGTACAGATACAACCAACGAAGTAGCACGCTTTACCTACAACCTGAGTGCTTCAAGCAAATATATCCTTGTAGCCAGTGGTATTGTAAACAGTGCAAACTACAATCCGGCTCCTGCTTTCACTATCGAAGCGTTCAGCGGAGCTCGTGAAGAAGCAACAGCAGCGGGCAACACCGATGTTCTTGTATTCCACGGTTCTACCGATGCACCTACAGTTGACGTAGAAGAAGCATTTACCGGTACAACATTGGTAAACGATGCATCTTACACCAACTTTGCAGGCTATCTGCCGTTGCCCACAGCAAACTATAACATTAGCGTAACTGATGCAACCGGTAACACTGTAGTAGCATCATACCTGGCACCGCTTGCAGCGCTTAACCTTCAGGGACAAGCCATCACAGTTCTTGCTTCTGGTTTCTTGAATCCGAGCAATAATAACGGTGGTCCTGGTTTCGGTCTTTGGGTTGCACTTGCTTCGGGCGACAGCCTTATTCCGCTGCCACTCACCACAGGCATCACCGAAACTGACGCAGTAGCTAACATGGTAATGTTCCCGAATCCGGCACAGAATAATGTACAAATTTCGTATGCACTCGAATCGCCTGTGCAGCAGGGTATGATTACCCTCACCGACATGAGCGGCCGCACCGTACAGAACATTGATCTTGGTTCACTTTCAGTAGGTAACTACATGCAAGATGTACAGCTTGCCGGACTTGAGAGCGGTATTTACATTGTAGAGTTGATGATGGACGGAAAAGTATCACGTCAGCGTCTTGTAATTGGAGAATAATTAAAATAAAGTTTGATTATGTGAAGTGGGTAGGGGGGTGATAATGCGCTTTGAGTTTCATCGCTCAGGCGCATTCAAAAGCAAAGTGTCCGAAAATCTTTTGTTCGGACACTTTGCTTTTTGTTTTTTTTCGGATCAATAGATTGATTTTAATGTGATGTTGCAACCTCGAGTTCATCTAAACCTAAATCCGTTGAAAACCTTTTTAAAATACGTTAACACTCTTCTATAGCCTGATAAATAGATATATTTTAATAAAATAGCGCAATATAAATTTCGTCTAAAACAAGATCCGTTGAAAACTACAGTAAAATAAACTGAACAAGACTAATTTTATTTTGTTCTGAGTTGTTTTTTAGGCTTAAACAAAAGATTAAAATAATTATAATTAATTGCAAGCGGTTGTTTCATGTTATACATTAGCCAACAGTAAAATCAATACTTGATTTTACTCTTAACCTAAACAACCTAAAACATGAAAAAAACAAAACGCTATGCTGCAACTGCAGCGATAGGAGCATTGTCGCTGCTCAGCTATTCGGAGCTGAATGCGCAGCTCGAATGGCGAACAGCAGGTAACGCTGTAGCAGCCGGTCAGTTTCTGGGTTCAACGAATGCTGCTGATGTAGTTTTTCGGACGAGTAATTTGGATCGGATGCGCATTACTACGGCAGGTGCAGTAGGCATTGGAACTTCTGCTCCGCAAGATCAGCTTGATGTTATCAGCACTTTTCGTGTGAGTGGTGGACAGTGGGTGCGTTTTGAGTCAACCGGATTAAGAAGTGCTATGCAAACTCGTCAAGGTCATTACGATCAGTACGGCGCATCTTTGAGCAGTGTAATCGGATTTAATGGCGGCGCAAGCGAATTTGCATTAAGTGCTTTTACTGAGAATCCAGGTAACCGTATTCTCACGGCTACTACAGATCGTTTTGTAGGTATCCGTACTGTTGCGCCTTCAGCAGTGTTTCAGGTATTTGGCGGTCAGATTTCACAGCTTCAGACAGGAACATTTGGCAATTTTGCAAATGGTAATGATTGGATTGGTCTTGGTGTAGCAGGTACACAGGCGTTACCAATCAATACTGTTTACGGTCTCGCTGTTGCCCGCGGTGGCTTTGCCGGTTACTTCAACATGGTGAGCAATGGATCTGGTAACGATCTCATTGTTGGATTTGGAAACGAAGGAGCAGCATTGAATGCAACCCAGCGCATGCGCATTCGAAGCATTCGCACCAATGGTGTTAATGCACCCGTAAACAAAGACCTTATGGTGTTTAATGCACAAGGTTTGGTGGGTGTAAACGCTGATCCGGGAACAGTTGCGTTCTTAGTGGATGCAACACCAACAAACCTTCCGCTCAGCAATGCGTTCAGAGCAATAACTGTAATTACTGGCGGAACATTTGCAAACCCGGCAGCTGCAACTTTTGCATCAATCGGACAGGAAGGTAACAGCACCATTCTTTCTACAGATGTTATCGGATTGCGTGCACAGAACGGCAATACCGGAATCAACTGTCAGGTAAATGGTAACACCGCTGAAATTACCTGGCAAGATTTGCAATACAGCAGTGATGTGGCTTTTGCAACCAATACGCAAAACCGCCTCACATTTAACTTCCGCAACAATCAGCCGGGTAACACTTCAATTAACAAGCGTGAAGTGATGACCATTCTGGCAAACGGTCGTGTGGGTATCAACACTGCAACTCCTGTTAATGCCGGTACTGCAAACGTACTCCCGGTAACTGGTGTTCTCGATTTTTATCTTGACGTAAACGGTGGTGCACGTGCACAAGGTTTCTGGGCGTTCTCTGATCAGCGCTTCAAAACAAACGTAAAGACCATCGAAAATCCGATGGAGCGTGTTATGAAAATGCGCGGTACAACCTACCTGTTCACCGGTCCCGGCGCAACAGAAGGTATTCAGCAAGTTGGTTTTATTGCTCAGGAACTTGAGCAGGTAGTGCCCGAAGCTGTTGTAAAAGGCGACGACGGTATCTATGCCGTAAACTACGGTGCTCTGACACCAATTCTGGTTGAAGGTATGAAAGTACAGCAGCAGCAAATTGAAGCTCAGCAGGCTGAAATTGCAGCTCTCAGTGCCGAAGTTGCAGCTATGAAAGGTTCTTCTACCAATAACCGCGATGGCGTTCAGGCTCCGCTCGAAGTTAATCCTTCACTCGGTGTATTGCAGCAGAACGTACCCAATCCGTTCAACCAGCAAACCGTAATCAACTTTACAGTTGCTGCTAATGCCGGTGTAGCTACAATGGTGATCTATGATCTCAATGGTCGTCAGATCCGTGCCGAGCAGCTGAATCAGCGCGGCAATGGCCAGTATGTAATCAATGCTAACGAGCTTGCTCCGGGCATGTACATC
>CALRTD020000151.1:0-9101 GCA_943371015.1 Synechococcus sp. UW140
ATTACTTATGTTGTTGTGGTTTGCCGTTCCGCTGCTTACCGGTTATTTTTATTCGGTTTACCGCAATCCGGTGCTGCAGCATTCGGTCTTGCTTTTTTCATTGCCGGCTTTGTTGCTGCTCCTGTTCAGTTATTTTCCGCCGCTTCACGAAAGGCTGATGAATTGGGCGTTTCCGGGCATTCTGCTGGTTGTTTTTGCGGGATATGTTACGGTATGGAAACCATTTCACCTCACCGATCATTTCGGACGGTTGAAAGAAATTGCAGCAGTAACGCGCGAAACCGAGAAACAATTCGGCGCACAACATGTGAGCTGCGCATTCAATGTCGATTTCCCGTATTTCCTCGGCTACTATTGGGATCAGTTGGGTGCGCCGGGTAATGTACTCACCACACACAACAGCGGCGATATGGAGTTGCTGAAATTCCGCCGTCAGCTGGATGCCGCAACCGGCGATTACTTTGTGTATGGCTGGAGCACCGTGTATTCGCCGCCCGAAATGCTGAGCATGATTCGCGAAAAATATCCGAAGCTGGTGCGCTGCGAACGCTGGTTCAATTCGGCAGTATATATTTTTTCGCGGCGCAATACTGATGTGTCTTTGGCTGGCGAAGTGCTTTACAGCAGCAGCACACAATTTCTATCTGCACAAAATGGCTGGGGTGCTGCCGATGCAAAACTATTGCACACCGATTCTGTTTCAGGCATTCGTTATTTGCAGCTCGACAGCAATGCACAGTTTTCGCCTTCGTGGAAAGGCAGTGCAGGCCAACTGATGCAGAATGCCGATAACCGCATTGATGCAGCCGCAAAAATTCTGCTTCCAGACACTACCGCCACTGCCATATTGGTTATTGAAGTAAAACGAAACGGGAAGCAAATTCACTGGCAAGGCCGCAGCAGTCGTACGCAATATTTACCCGAAAAAACGGGAACATGGCAAACCTTCTATTTCGGCTGGTATCCGCCTGATGATTTGCTGAAGAGTGATGAAGTTTCAGTATATATCTATACCGAAAATCTGAAACCTGTTTATGTTGCAGCCATGAAAGTTGAAGGGAATAAAGGGCATCCGGGGATTTATGGGGCGAGGGGCGAGTTTGATTAATATCTATTAATTTAACACATGAAGAAAAGATTAAACGAAATGAATTTGAATAACGTAAAAATACTTCTTAGTGGTTGCCTTCTTCTCTTGTCCTGTTCCCTTAGTGCACAGTTGCAAGAGATATACGAATCCGACAACTTGCCAAAAACAGGAGAGAGAATTACATCATCAGCAAAAACTGAAGATGGGATTGTTTTTTCAGCATCACGGGCAATAGACTCACTTTCAAATTATGTTATTACGAAAGTTGACTCATCAGGGGCTTTACGATGGACGTATACGATTTCGGATGGAGGCGGTATCTGTGTTTTGAAAGTAGGTGAAGATAATATGGTGTATGCTGTTTACAGTAACTTTTCTACCGGATGCAAAATAATAAAGCTTGATGCTTCTACAGGTCAAAGCATTTGGATCACCAATACTTTATTAATTGGAGGCCCGCTCGATTTGGAATTCCTGAACTACTCAGAAATAGTCATTCTGGGTATCGTCAATAACTGGAGCCGAAGGTATATCATAGCAGACAGGGCAACAGGTCAGATTACCTCTTCAAGGCTAACATCTACATTTATTGAGGATTTAGCTTGTGATACGAATACCGCCAGAATTTTTACGTACTACAATGATTCAGTTTACTGTATCGATGGTTCAAACTTAAATAATACAATCTGGGCAATCGAAATACAGCAGCTTCCAAGTGTTTTCGGTAAAAAAATTGATTACTGGCAAGCACATAATCAGTTATATTTTTTGGGTGAAAACTCCTTTGCTCCAGATTTGCCGGTTGTAGCTAGAATCAACCCCTCAAACGGAGTACTCATTTTCTGGTATGCTAGTCCTCTGTTGGGTAATGTGTCGTATGTGAAACATACTTATACACAGAACTCATTGACAATTGCTTGGAGATATTCGGGAACAAATAGCAATCCGGAGTTTATTGCAACAAAAATCGATACATCAGGTACTGTCATTTGGGAGGTAAGAAATACTGTACTGCCATTATTCCCCAATCAGCCAACCGGAACAGGAATACTAGACTTTGATGTAGATGCAAATGAAAATGTGTATGCTACTGGTTATACAGGCTCTTTCAATTTTGCACCTGCCAATTTTGTAATAATGAAGATGAATGGTGCCACAGGCAGTATCAATTATACTAAATATATATTGATTGATTCAACACTAAATAACTTTGCGAGCACAGGTTACCTGGCAGCTGCATTTGATCAAAAAATACTCTATTTAGGTTTTATTCAAATAAGCCAAGAAGGTGTAAATTCTTTTTACCATGGATGGCACAGGTCAATTTATTATGTGAGGACTGATTTGAGCGGAAACACAATCCAACGTGATTTTTTATCTGGTTACGGTCAGTCACCATCGTCAACTATTGCCATTAACAAACTATCGTCTGGTGAAACAGTTGTTCTCAAACAGGTTGATGTTTATGGGAAACTTGAGTTGTATGATTATGCTATGAATTTAATCTGGGAAAGAGAAATACATCAATTACCTAATTTATGGGTACATAGTTTGTCTGTCAGCACTTCAGGAGTGATCCGTGTAAATGCATATAATGGGGCTTCTGAAGTTTATGTAAATAATCCATTTACAAGAGTTCGGACAGATACGCTTTATTCTTATCACTATTCGCTGTCAGGAAATTTAATAGATCAGCATAAGTTTGTTAATAATAATTCAAGTATTAATACTGTTATCGGTTTCTTGAATGATTCCACGAGAACATTGGCTTTAATGACTGATTTCGTAGACATTTTTTGTATGAAGTTTGATTCTTCTTCTCAGTCTCAGCCAATACAGTTGCCCTTTTTATACCTTGATCCAGTTGGAGGAAATAGTTTCGGGGCAAATTTTTCAAACTTCTCTCCTGATACAGCTTTGTTCGTTTTTTCCTTACAGAATTATGGTGTTCAGCGTTATTATCTCTTCAAAAACACAATGATTTTTCAGTCGCTGAATACAGGCCCATTAAGTTTGCCCACTCTGGCTAGTGTAAAATATGTTAGTCAGGTTAGCGAAACAGAAGTATATGCTGCAGGGAAATCGTTTAGTGCTCCAGAACTAGTTAAGTTTTCTCCCCGACAGCAAACGGTTTACTGGGCTGCTTCCTCAGCTGCTTCACAATCTGCTGTACATTTTGTTAAGGAGGATATCCAAAGGAATTATGTGTATTCCTTTATTCAGAAAAATGATAGTTCGAAGGTATATATTGAAAAAAGAAACATACTCAATGGCAGTCTCGTGTGGAGTACACCGTATTCATCTCCCGGGAATAAAAAAATTGTTGCCCGCGCCATAGAGTTCGATCCGTGCCGAAACCTTATTTGTATGGGATTGAATGAGCAAGACTCTTCAACATCTTCGGTTTTCTATCACCCTTTGTTTTTGTGGATGGACAGTCTCGGTAATATTACAGACAGCCTCAGGATTTATGGAGATATATCTGACTTTTCTCATGTGAATGTACTTACACAGGTAAACAATGGAAGTTTGTGGGCTGGTGGACGAATTTTCAAGAGCGGATATGGAAAGGCATCCTATATATTTAAGTTAGAATCTGATCTTCCTGTACCCAATATTAATCTTTCTGGTCAAGTGAATATATGTGCGGGTGATAGTGTGCAACTATTTACAACATCATCAGGGCCGTGGCTTTGGTCTTCAGGCGACACAAGTCAGGCTATTTATGTAAGTCAACCTGGTGTTTATTCTGTAAGCACACAAGCAGGATGTCCATATGTTTATTCTTCCTCTGCAGTTATCGCCTATATTCAAGATACCATACCGATCGTTTCATTAAATCAAAACATACTTACCTTAAATGTACAGCAAGCAACGCATCAGTGGTATTTCAATTCGACTCCAATTCCTAATGCAACTCAGTCAACCTATATACCGCAACTTAATGGTGATTATAGTTGTGAGTTGACATACCCAAGCGGTTGTGTTATCATGAGCACTCCACTTACTGTAACAAATGTGGGAATTTCTCTGACCGGCGCAAGTGATGCTGGAATTGTTATTTTCCCAAATCCGGCAAGCAGTTTTTCCCAAATTGAGATAAAGAACAGTTCTCCTGCTTATGAGAACCTAACGTTTGAATTGCTTTCTGCAGATGGGGCTCTTCAAATGACTAATTCACTTGATGGGGGCACAAATATAATTTGGTTAGAAAATTTTCCCGAAGGAATGTATATAATTAGAATTTACAATGAGTCTGTTTCAGTCGTACAAAGGTTGATAATTGTTAAATCGAGATAAGCATCTCAGTTTTAATTATCTTCGTCCTTATGAGTACACGCATAGCGGTTATCGGCGGCGGAAGCTGGGCCACGGCCATTGTGAAAATGCTCTGCGATGAATCAGCAGGCGCAGATGCAGGCGAAATGATTACCTGGTGGATTCGTAATCAGGAAACCATCGACTACATTCTCAAATACAAACACAACCCGCGCTACCTTAGTTCGGTTGAACTGAAACTGAATCTCATCAATCTTCAGCACGATATTAAAGCTGTTGTAAAAAACAACGATGTGCTGATTATGGCTGTGCCGGCTGCATTTCTGGCCGAAGCGCTCAAAGATCTTACAGCTGAGGATTTCAAAGGCAAAGTCGTTTTCTCGGCCATCAAAGGCATTGTGCCCGGCGCAAATCTTATTGTTGGCGAGTACTTCAACAAGCAGTTTGATGTGCTGTATTCCAACATCGGTGTAATTACCGGCCCCTGCCACGCCGAAGAAGTTGCTCTCGAAAAACTTTCATACCTCACCGTTGCATCGCAGTCTGCCGAGTATGCACAGCTTGTTGCAGATCGAATCCGTTGCCGCTACATCCGCGCAACCGTAAGCGATGATATTTACGGCACCGAATACGCCGCCGTGCTTAAAAACGTTTTTGCCATTGCCAGCGGTATTTGTCACGGACTCGGCTACGGCGATAACTTTCAGGCTGTGCTTATTTCCAATGCCATTCAGGAAATATCTCGCTTTGTAGATGCCGTGCATCCGATTGACCGTGATATAAAAAGCACAGCCTACCTCGGTGATCTTTTAGTTACAGCCTATTCGCAGTTCAGCCGTAACCGTATGTTTGGCGCAATGGTCGGTAAAGGCTACTCGGTAAAAATGGCGCAGCTCGAAATGAATATGGTTGCCGAAGGCTACTACGCTGTTAAGTGCATTCACGAAATAAACGTGCGCTACGGAGTTCACATGCCTATTTCCGATGCCGTTTACCGTGTGCTTTACGAAAAAATGTCGCCGGTAATTGAAATCCGTTTGCTTTGCGATAAACTTACCTGATCTGCATGCAACTTTTGTCAACCGATCCGCACCGGCGTTTTCTGTTTTTTACGCATTTGTTTTTTGTTGTTGCAGCAATTATGGCTGCTGTGTTTTTTCGCGAACGTATTCAAAGTGATTCAGCGTACTATCTTTTTCATGTTGTTGATACCGAGAATTTCCGCATCGAGCACCAGCGATACATTTTAGCATTCTCACAGTTTCTTCCGCTCATAGGAGTAAAGCTCGGTTTGGGCATGAAAGCGGTAATGATGCTGTACTCGCTCAATCACGTGCTGTGGTTTTATCTCCTGTTTGCTTACGCTGTTTACTTTTTGCGCGATCGGACAGCAGGAACAGCCATCATTCTGGTAAGCGTGCTTGGTGTGTTGCACATGTATTTCTGTCCGATGTATGAAATCTGGTACGGCTCCGCATTACTGGTGCTGGTGCGCTCGCACTTGTATCACAGCCGCATTCATCGCTGGCACGAGTTGCTTTTGTTTTTGGGAATTACCATTACAGTGCTGTTCAGCCATCCGCTGCTCATGATTCCGCTCATCTACATTCTTCTGCTTGATGCACTTGAGAAATGGCTGCTGCATTGGAAACAACTCGTAGCTGTAATGCTTGTGTTCGGCATTTGGTACCTCACCAAAAAACTACTGCTTACCGAATACGAAAGCGGCAAACTTTCGCTGCTCGATTTTAGCTGGAACAAAGCCTATCAATCGCTGAGCAGCGGCAGTTATTTGCTTGGCCGGCTCAAATATATTTTTGCCTATTACACAGTGCCGGCCTTGCTTGTGCTTATTACATCTGCATTCTATCTCATGCGCGGCATGTACATTCGCTTGCTGCTGCTCAATATGTTTTTCTGGGGACATATCCTGCTCATCAACATCACACACTTTCACCCGGAGCCGGAGCAGTCGCTTTATTTCGAGCGGATGTATATGCCGCTTGTGACTATTGCCCTGCTGCCGTTTTTGTACGATGTATTTACGCAGATACTTTTTGCCAACAGTTTCGGCGGCGTTGTAATTGGCCTTGTTGTGGCTTGGCGGCTCTGGTTGTTTGCAAATGTATCACCGCTATACACCGAACGCCTTGCACTTACCGATGCGGTAATTGCTCAGGCACAAAAGCAGGGCGGTAGCAAATTTGTACTTAGCGAACCGCTGTGGCGCATTGGTTTCAAGCATGCCGAGTGGTCATTCCCGATGGAAACAATGCTTTATTCATCATTCAGCGGAGCTGATAAAGTAGTTACTATTGCGCTGCCCGAAGACTTTGCACATGAAAAAAATGCAGAGTTGGTGAACGAGAATGTGGTGATGGTAAGACGCTGGGATTTGCGGGCGAATAGTGAGGTGAATGAGGAGTATTTTTTGATGAAAAAGGGGAGTTATAAAACGCTGAATAGGTTTTAAGTTCAGTGTTGCCATTCTTATTGAAAAATATACAACATGGGAACGCTTAAAAAACAGGCCATTGTTTGCTTTTCCTTGGTCAACACGTTCGACTTATTTTCTTTTAAATTTACGTAATAATCTATCCTTCATTCATTGAAAGATATTTGATTCAATAAATATGCAAGGCAAACTAGTAAGTTATTTCTCGCAATTTAATAAGCAATACTTTCCGCGAAAGTCAATGTTGCTGATCCTCGCCGGATTTATGCTTATCACTTTGCTGTATAACTACACGTATGTCTATCGGTTTGGCCCGATTGGGCCGCACATGTGGCGCCAATCCGATTGCTTGTCAATGGCAGTTAACTATTACAAAGAAAACAGGCCGTTTCTATCACCCGAGTTACATGCCTGCAGTTCAAGTGGGCCCTACATTACAATAAGCGAATTCCCTATTTTGAACTATACAGCGGCTAAACTTTGGTCAGTGTTTGGTTATCATCCAGGCTGGTACAGACTCATACATCATCTCTTTTTGCTGCTCGGGATGTTTTCATTGTTTCGGGTTTCAGAAGGCCTTTTGCGGCATAGCTGGTGGGGACTTTTAATAACACTGATGTTTTTCTCGTCGCCTCTGTTGGGATTTTATGGATTCAGTTTTATTGCAGATGTTCCGGCATTGTGCCTTTCGCTTTTCGGTGTTTATTGTCTGTATAAGTATCACCGATTTCCCAAGCTTCGGTATTTATACCTGATGATTCCGGTATTTACTCTTGCGGCCTTGTTAAAAGTAACTGCTCTCTTTTTGCCCTTGTTGATTTCAGGAGTTTTTGCGTTGCAGCAACTCAAAATTATTGGCAGAAAACAGCAAAAAATATTCAAAAGACCTGCATACTTTTTTTCTGCAATTGCGATTGTTTTACTAATTGTTGCTTTCTGGTATCGATATGCTTCACAGTTTAACAAAGAACACAGTGCCGGACTATTTTTAGTTGGAATTCTTCCAATTTGGGAAGTCAGTGGCCAAGAAATAGTTAAAATATTTAGAAGCTTCGTTCACTCGCTGCTTCCTGAATATTTTTATCGTCCTGGTCTTTTGCTTATGATTTTCTCAGCATTTTGGCTGTTCATTAACCGTAAAAAAGCAGGCACATTAACACTCACTTTTATTTTAGCCGCATTTGCTATCGTACTTACTTATATTCTATTGTTTTTTCAGGTATTTAATGTGCATGATTATTACCTTATTAATATGCTTCCGTTGGTGCTCGTTTTGATGCTGGCATTCTTTTTATACCTGAGAGCAAATAACAGAGGTGCTTTTTTAAATCGTAAAGTATTCTTGGTTTTTTCGGTTTTACTAATGCTTCAACTTTGGAATTCTGCAGTAAGAACCCGACTTAAGTTTTCGGCACGAAATCCTGCAGTTAAAAATTCTGTTTTTGTAGATAATTCTGAGTATGGCTGGTATGATTATCTCAGTTGGTCAAATTCGGACATATTAGGCGTGTGTGATGAAGCTGGTCCGTGGTTGCGTAAAAAAGGGATTGACAGAAATGTACCCGTTGTTTGCTTCCCCGATGGGAGTATAAATATTACGTTAGTTAAGATGGATCAGAAGGGTTATACAGATAATGCTTATGGTAGTTTAACAAATCGAGGGCTCCGCCTCAAAGCGTTTACTGGCTACGGTGCGCAGTATTTGATTTTGCTGGATAAATCGATTGCGAATGATTCACTTGTAAAACCGTGGACAAATTATCCGGTTGATAGTTTAAGGAATCTATATCTATATGACTTGAGGCCTTATACTGATTCGGTGAAGACGGAAGTTAAATGATTAATCTAATGAATTGTTGGCAGCCTTCTCGAATGGCTGCCAACATTATTCTGGTACTTTAAATCAACCTAACGTGTGTTTAAAGCTATCGTCTTTTACAATGTATTATCAAAGTAAAGTCCTCTTTGAGAGATAGATGTTTTAGCTAATGATACAAAGTTTTCATTGTTGTCAAATCCCCGAAGAATTATGTAGCGTGAGATTGTAAAGTTGATAAGCGATTAATCATTGAATTATCAATGTTCCTAATTTATAATCCTTCCCCTTTGAGCCATATACCAGGATGCGATTGTTACTCATTTGAAGAGTTACTCTTGGACACAGATTTGCATCAACCCCAACTGTTTCAGTTAGCAGCTTTTTTCTCATTTCTCCATTTTCATTAAGAGTAACTACAACTGGAACTGTCCCTTTAATCTTTTTCAATACTTTTTCAT
>CALRTD020000152.1:0-9089 GCA_943371015.1 Synechococcus sp. UW140
GATTAAATACTGCCAGATATCCGGAAAGTAGAACAGGTACTTGTCATAAAAAGCTTTAATCCGCCTTTTCATTTGTGCACATTTTGTGTACATAGCAAAAACGACTTACAAAGTTGCCTTTGTAAGTCGTTGGTTTTGTAGTGGGAGCAACAGTCCCCACAGTACTGTGGGGAGAACCTGTGCCCCATCTGCCAATTTTTTACAATCCAAAAATCAACCAGCAAAGCAGAAAGCCTACAATGATGATTAAATACTGCCAGATATCCGGAAAGTAGAACAGGTACTTGTCATAAAAAGCTTTAATCCGCCTTTTCATTTGTGCACATTTTGTGTACATAGCAAAAACGACTTACAAAGTTGCCTTTGTAAGTCGTTGGTTTTGTGGTGGGAGCAACAGGATTCGAACCTGTGACCCTCTGCTTGTAAGGCAGATGCTCTGAACCAGCTGAGCTATGCTCCCGTGTTATCGGGCTGCAAATATACTGCTGATGTTTAAATCTCCAAAAAATCAGAAAAAATATTTCGCGAAAGATTTTTAATTCGCTGAAAATGTGGCGAATGCACTTCAAATTGCTTCGGCTACAATGAAGGTACTTCCGCCAACGTAGATCAAATCGGCCTCCGAAGCCGCTGCGCGGGCGGTAGCTACTGCTGCTTTTACGCTCTTAAACACCCCGCCCGAAAGCCCAAATGCAGCCGCCTGCGCGGAAAGCTCCTGCGCGGGCAGGGCGCGGGGCAATTTTGCTGCACAGAAATAGTACGCCGCGCTTTTCGGCAGCATACGCAACACTTTGCCGGCATCCTTGTCGTTCACCATGCCGAAAACAATGTGCAGCCTGCCGTGCGGTGTAGCTTTGATCTGCCGGAGCACTTCTTTGATGCCGGCTTCGTTGTGACCGGTATCCGCAACTGTAAGCGGCTGCGTTCCGATTACTTGCCAGCGGCCTTGCAAACCGGTGAGCGCTGTTACCTCTGCAAAACCTTTGCGCACCGCAGCCACCGGAATCCGGAAACCCTGCGCCCGCAAAGCATCAAGTGCCGCAAGCACAGTGACAATATTTTTTTGCTGATACTGTGCCGATAAACCGCAGCGCAACCCTTTCAGCACCGTTGCTCTGCCTTGTGCCACATCAGCTACAAGTTGCAGCGGCATTCGCTTGCTTTGTACAACATTGCGGAGCTTGTAAACCGAATCGGCAAACAGCAGCGGCGACTTGTCCTGCTTCGCTTTTCGCTCAAAAACGCGCTGCACCTCTGGCTGCATTTCGCCGATGATGACCGGAATGCCGGGTTTGATGATACCTGCTTTTTCTCCGGCAATTTTCACGAGCGTATTGCCCAGCAAATTGGCATGATCCCAACTGATGTTCGTAATGACCGAAGCCAGCGGCGTAATCACATTGGTCGAATCGAGGCGGCCGCCGAGGCCGGTTTCAATTACGGCTATGTCAACGTTTTCGCGGGCAAAATAATCGAAGGCGAGACCTACTGTCCATTCAAAAAACGAAGGTTCAATTTGCTCAAAAGCATCTTTAGAATCTTCTACAAACTTCACGATCTGCGCTTTCGGAATCATTTTTCCGTTGATGCGAATGCGCTCACGAAAGTCTTTGAGGTGCGGCGAAGTATAAAGCCCGGTCTTGTAACCAGCTGCCTGAAGCACAGCCGCAATTAAATGCGAGGTTGAACCTTTGCCGTTTGTGCCGGCAATATGAATGCTCAGAAATTTATTTTCGGGATGATCGAGCACATCGCAAATTGCATGTGTGTTCGAAAGATCAGCTTTGTAAGCAGCTGCGCCAATCCGCTGAAACATCGGGAGGCGGCTGTACAGATAATCCAGCGTTTGCCGGTAGGTCACTTTAATGTAAAATTGAATTCGATGGTGAGTAAAACCTGATTCGGCGCATTCGAATCGGCACTGAATTTAAGGTTCTGTGCTTCCTGACGTGCGGTTGCCCGCAATATAGAATTGATGGTGGTTGATCGGGCCGAATTTACATCAGCACGTACAACTTTACCTTCTTTATTTACATATACATCAATGGCCACAACACCTTCTTCGAGCGTCGGATTTTTTACATCCGGTTTAGAGAGAAGTTTTCTTACACCTCCTGATCCTTTACCGCCATCTCCGCCTGGGCCGGGGCCACCTATGCCTTGAGAATTCTCTCCGGGTCCTTCACCATTTCCATCCTTGCCTCCAATACCACCACCGTAAGGATCATTGCCCTGTCCGCCGCCGGTTACATTAATTACAGCCTTCCCTTTTTTCTGATTGAATTGTGCAAGCGCATTTTTTAACGCATCGCTGGGTTGAGGCGCTGATGTTGCTGTTGGATTATCCGGCTCATTGCCGGTGATGGCACCGTTAGGAGTTGATGTTGGGTTCGGATTGGGTATAGGCTGTTCTTGTGCTGTACTTCCGGCTTCTCCCGAATTGCCTTCCGATGCACCTCCAGGATTGGTTGAATTCTCACCTGCTCCCGAACCAATATTCAAATCAATAAACTCAATCTCCATAGTTTCCGGCGCAGGAGGAAGCGGAGGGTTGGGAACGTGGATGATCCAGAAAATGAAAGTAAAAATCAGTACAACAGTAATACCAATACTTATGCCCAGCGAAATGAGTTTCGGCTCCGACTTATCTTCCGGAATAAGGAGATCAGCACTTATGATTTTCATTTTACTGCTTTGGTTGAAAGTACCATTTTCAGATTCAGCTTTGCTCCTACCTGCATTACATCAGCCAAATCCTGCACAGTGAGTGATTTATCCATATACAAAATCACATTTGCAGTGTTCTTGTCTTTGGTTTCGGCAGCGAGAGCAATTTCAAGCTGAGCAAATTCAATGGGTACGTTATTGATAAAGTAAGCGTGATTAGCATCAACTTGTAAACTTACGTTATCAGTATTTACCACCGTCGGATTTTTTGAGGTGGGTAAACTGAGTTTAATAACGTTGGGATTGACCAGCGTGGAAAGAATGATGAAGAACAGCAGCAGGAAGAACATGATATCGCTGAGCGAATCAGTAAACACTTCTGCAGATTCTTTATGTCGGCGGCTCAGGTTCATGTTGTGTCTTGTAAGACGCTTATAACAGGTAATTTATTATTTGGATGGCTCGTGCATCAAATCAAGAAACGCAAGACTTGAACGCTCGATATTGTGCGCCATTTTATCAATCATGCTGTTGAGCAGGTGATAGCAAATAAAGGCGACAATACCTACAAACAGACCGGCACCGCTGGCTACCATTTTGGTATATAAACCACCGGAAATGGTTTCAATGGCAATATCACCCGAGTTAGAAATATCGAAGAAGATTTTCACCACACCGATAATCGTACCGATAAACCCAAGCATCGGAGCTACACGGGCAATAAGGCTGAGATAGTGCAAACGCTTTTCGGCAAAAGCTATTTCCTGACGACCAGTTGCCTCCATTGCTACTTCAATTTCGCGCGATGGTTTGCCCAGACGGCTCATGCCACGGGCTATTACGCGCGCTTCGGGTGTGTTGCGTGTTTTGCAAAGTTCGTTTGCAGATTCAATGCGCCCCGAAAGCAGCATATCACGAACATTGGCCATAAACGTGCGGTCAACTCGTGCGGCTTTGCTGATCACGATCAAACGCTCAATGGCAAAGTATATGGTAAGCACAAACAACAACCCCAGCGGAATCATTATCACACCGCCTTTCACAATAAACGTCCAGATCGAAATATCGATTGTGGCTGTTGGTGCAGGAGGTGTTTTGGTTGCAGCGTCAACAATACCCGATACCGGTGTTGACTGAAGAAGAAAGTTGAGCAGCATAATTAACGTTTCTTTTTGCATTAACTGCATTAATGCCGTGAAAAGTATGTTTCACATCATTTAGCAGAATGAAAGCATGATTTATTGGCACAGGTACAATACCTGTACAAACAGTTCGTTTCTTAATTTCTCGAAATTATTGAGGATCAAAGCGCCAATTCGTGCAGTGATGTGCTGATTTTCAACACTGCTTTGTTCAGATCTGGCTGTACACGCGCTTAATCACCTCTTCTTCCCGCTCCCAGCACAACATTTCAGCCGATTTCAGCGCGTTGGCTTTCCAGGTTTCGCGCTCAGAAGATGCAAGCATTTCTGTAATTGCTGCTGCAATTGCTTCCGGATTATGGCTTTGCACAATGCGTCCGACTCCGTAATCCAGCACAATGCGCTTGACTTCGGGCAAATCGGAGGCCAGCACCGGAACGCCGGCATGGATGTAATCGAAAATTTTATTGGGCAAACTGTACCGGTAATTCAGATTTGTGTCTTTGTCGAGCGTAAGCCCAATATCCGCAAGCCGTGTGCGTGAACGAAGCTGCTCGGGCGGAAGCTTTCCGGTAAAAATTACTTTCTGCTCAAGTCCATTATCGTGCACCAATTGCTTAAGCACCGGAAGCACATCCCCCCCGCCGATAATCAGCAGCACGGCGTTTTCCAAATACTTCATCGCAAGCACGGCTTCCTCTGCCCCGCGCTGGATATTCAGCCCGGCTCCCTGCATCAAAATCACCGACTTATCTTCGGGCAGTCCGGCTTCAGCGCGGCTCAGCGGCGGCGGCGGTGCAACCTGCAGCCGCGGCATATTGCGCACCACTTCCGGGCGAACACCGTAACGGGTTTCATACCACGATGCAATAGACTCGTTTACGGTAAATACATGCTTCAGCTTCGGAAAAATGCGGCGTTCCAATATGCGCCAAACTTTTTGCTTAAACGGGCGGCTAACCAATTCCGGCACTTCCGTAAAAATTTCGTGCGTGTCGTAAACCAAGGGTTTGCCGCGAAGCTGAGCTATAATGCGGTTCGGCCAGAGTGTATCCAAATCGTTAGCCACATACACATCGGCCTTGTTGCGAAGTAAAAACCAGAACAGCCGCCACTGAAAAAAAGCATAAAACAGCACGCCTTTTTCGGCCATCAGTTTCATGCGGTGTGTGCGGTAAGCACGCCCTGCAAGTGGTAAACTGTTGCGCTGCACACGACCAACCAGCAACACATCAAAGCCCATATTGTGCAGCGTTGTACACGTTTTGTGCACACGCTGATCGGTAACCAGATCATTGATAACAGATACAACCGCTTTTTTCACAACAAACGTTTACAGGCCGAAAATACAAAAAGGCTCGGCTCTGGTGTGCAGCAGTTGTCGGCTTTTTCCGTTCTTTGCGCTGAGCTATGATAAACATTCGTGAAAACATCAGCCTGAAATCCTACAACACATTTGGAATGAATGTGCAGTCGCGCTGGTTTACAGAAGCCGGCAACGTTGAGGAACTTCGCGAACTTTTTGCTGAAGAAAAATGGCAGCAATGCAATCGGCTGATTCTTGGCGGCGGAAGCAATATGCTGCTCACAACAGATTTTGATGGCATTACAGTCAGAAATACAATTGGCGGAATTTCAGTTGTGCTCGAAGACAATGACCATATTTATGTTCGTGCCGGCGCAGGCGTAAACTGGCACAACTTTGTGCTCGACTGCATTGCCAACAATCGCGCCGGTGTCGAAAATCTTTCACTTATTCCGGGCAATGTTGGCGCAGGGCCGATGCAAAACATCGGAGCGTATGGTGTTGAGCTGAAAGATGTTTTTGACTCGCTCGAAGCATTTCATATCCGCGAAGGCTACCTCCGCACATTTACAGCTGATGATTGCCGTTTCGGTTATCGGGAAAGTGTATTCAAACGCGACCTTCGCGATCAGTTTGTAATTACCTCCGTTACCTTCCGTCTCAACAAAAAGCCTGCTTTTCACACAAGTTACGGAGCCATCTCTCAGCAGCTTGAACGGATGGGCGTAACAGAGCTTTCTATAAAAGCAGTGAGTGATGCCGTTGTGGCCATCCGCAGCAGCAAACTGCCCGATCCTGCTGTAACCGGCAATGCCGGCAGCTTTTTCAAAAACCCGGTTGTAAGTGCAGAAAAGCATACCGCTCTGAAAGCCGAATTTCCTGAATTAGTCAGCTATCCATCCGGCAACGAATACAAACTTGCTGCCGGATGGCTTATCGAACAATGCCAGTGGAAAGGCCACAGAGAGGGTGATGCAGGAGTACATCCGCTGCAAGCGCTGGTACTGGTAAATTATGGCAATGCTACTGGCTCAGAAATTTTCACACTCTCATCACGCATTCTTGAAAGCGTAGAGAAAAAATTTGGCGTCGTCCTCGAACGCGAAGTCAATATCATCTGATACTGATTACTGTGCTTTGCGCACCCGAAGTTTATACTTTGCTTGCACAAGTTCAGCATAAGATCCTTTCCCTTCAATACTTTCAAGCCACGAACGTGAATCGAAAATATAGGTTTCATATACATGTTCGGGGATAGACTTGTGTTTTTCTTTTAGCTCATTCACATACTCTTTCCATATATCACTTCCGCGTTCACAAGCTATTTCGTTCTCAAAGAACCGAAGGATATCAAAGGCTAATTCATGCTCTACTTTCATTTCCTCCATCCAGTTTCTGGTTTGGCGAATCAATGAATTATAGCTTGCTTTATCTTCATTTATTTCGCGGTAAATAACCAGTCTGAGCAACCAGGCCATGTATTGCATACGCATTACAAGTTCAGGAGGAGCGTCATTGATCAAAGTATTGATGTAACGCAATGCCTGTCTGTAATTTCCTGCGCCGTAACAGAAGTGAGCTGCACTGTACCGCAATTCAATTCCCATAAAAAGA
Source organism: Synechococcus sp. UW140 (assembly GCA_943371015.1). GTDB lineage: Bacteria > Bacteroidota > Bacteroidia > Palsa-965 > Palsa-965. Next base: position 6,730 of record CALRTD020000152.1, read on the forward strand.
TCCTTGCCTTCGTCAAGCATTACAAGTGCTTCACCTACTTCATCCCAATTGATAACCTCCTGCTCAAAGCGGCCCATACGAGTTAAAACCGCTAATTCCATATTGGTTACGCGAATCAGAATTTTCTGACGCGATACCGACGAAGAGATTGTTTTCATTGCAGCCGATTCAGGCAGCATCCTGAGCTGGAGAATAATATCTAATGCTTCGTCATAAAATCCACCATTGTAATAGTCAATAAGTAAATTATACAATGCCGATATAAGTGATTGAAACAACTCCGGCCTCACTTGAAACAATTCGGCAAGGATATCAGCTTGTTTCTTATTATACGCAATAGCTTTGATTGTATTTGAAGCCATTTTAGCCTCGTATGCTTTCACATAATAAAACAATCGTTTTGCTGGTGGGGTGATCGCTTTTTCTTCTCCGGTCAGTAATTCATGTGAAAGCAATTCATTCAGCATCTTGGTTGCTGAATCATGATGAGTTGTACCAATAACTTTAGAATGAACGTATGCCAGATTAGCAGCTTGCCTGTAAAACCTGAAGTTTGTGTGTTGAGCAGAAGCCAGGTCTTCTTCTTCATCCAATCTGACTATTTCTTCAAATAAATTCAGATTACCGGCGCTCTGCATCAGCAGTTCACGTTCAATTTGATTTATTTCTATCTGAACAAGGAAAAAGAAATTCTTAACTGCAATTGCTTTTAATTGAGTAAGCCTGCGGCGGCAGTGTTCATACATACCGCGTCCTATAAGCAAACGGCACTCAGAAAGCAATGCTTTAAGGCGAATTTCGTTGTTGTTATTTTCGTGAAAACTGCGAAGATGACGCAAGCAAATATCATACAGCTGAACTTTTGCAACATCCAAATGTTTTGCTGCGCCGCTATTGCCTAATTTCTTTTTCAGCAGATCAGAGTCGTATTCAGCCAGCTGATCGATTGCTTTAAATAAATCGGCATGATTTGTTTCTTCCCGAAAAAGTTTGAGGTGTTTCAGTATATATCTTTTCTCTGGCGGAGAAAGACTGTGAATGAGTTCATGAACTAATTTACTGCGTTGCATTACAGGGGGACTTAATCAGATTTATTTCGCTTGCAAAATAATAACTTACTCAAAAACACTTCAACTAAAAAGCAAAGCCCGCCATAAATTTATGACGGGCTTGCTCATTAATTCATTGAAATCAATGACTAACTACAAGGCGCTGAACACTGCGTGTTCCGTTGTAGTTGAGTTCATAGAAGTAAACACCTTCTGCAAGTGTGCTTACATCTATATTCCAAAACTGTGCACCAGTTGTTGCTTCTGTTGTTTCAGAAAGAATTTCTTTACCCATTACATCACGCAGAACAAGGTTTACTTGTCCGGCCTGCGGAATTGAGTAGGTAATTGTTGCTGTTTGTGAAGCCGGATTCGGGTAGCTGCTTAACTGAATTCCGTTCATGGTATGTTCTTCCTGACCAACCATGATCACCAGTTCAAAATCATCAATAGCCCATCCGTCAACAGTTGCTGAGTTAAATCCGTCGGAAGTAAACACAAAACGGAACTGTACCGGAAGCGGGTTGTTGTTGAGCAATGAAAGATTGTAGCGCGACTGGAAGTAAGCTGCTCCGGGACCAGACCAACCGGGTGTATTCGATGACCAGATATTAGCCTGACCGTACCAGAATACACCAATTGGATCGTTTTGCACTCCAAGCACCTGCCAGGTAACACCACCGTCAGCACTGTACTGAATGTGGCCGCCATCGCTGCCGAAATCAGTGTTGTACCACTGCCAGAAACGAAGCTGTACACTGCTTACATTCGAGAAGTCGAAGAACGGAGAGTACAGATACTCATAGCTGTTGGGCTGGTAAGCGCCAGCAAGGTTCACTTCCCATGCGTTGGGAGCTGTGTGCGCATTGGTAATGTAAGGCGCTACAGGTGTTCCAAGTTGCCACGAAGGTGTGTAGGTGTTCTGCGCTGCAAAGAATGTTGAAGCACCATCGAAATTATCAGAGAACGGAACCGGCAGCAGCGGAATACCTACTGAGTTTTTGCAGGTTGTATCGTTTGTAAGATCACCGTCGTTAGGAAGTGATGTCCACGCACAAACTGTAAATGCTCCGGTGGGTGCAGCAAACTGTGTTGTAAAGGTAAATGTGGTCGATGCGTTTGCAGCAAGTGAACCTGTCCAGTTTTGTGTTACAGGTGTGTTTGCACCTACCTGGTAGGTAACCGGAATAGAAGTGAGTGTGTTGATACCAACATTGCGGAGCTGCACTTCAACAGTGGCCTGAGAGTTTGCAGCTTGCTGTGATGCCGGCTGGAGAATACTTACCATTTTCACATCAAACGGCTGCGGTT
>CALRTD020000153.1:0-9020 GCA_943371015.1 Synechococcus sp. UW140
GGCTATAAATATTTTCGTATTTTACAGATACACACAAAAATCACAAGTATTTATGAGATTTAAATAATAAATTAATGATTATCAGTAAAATATATTTATTGACAACCCTTTGCGCTTTCCTGTCGGCACAAGTATTGATTAACCATACAAACTGCCATCAGCATCTCCATTGTGTTGATAAACATTCCTGTTTCAAATGATCTTTTTTTCGTTACTTTAGATAGTGAAATCTATCAAATTTTAGTTCATGCATAGCGCTCAAAAACAACCACTTAGATATGTTTTTTCCGGGCACGAGTCCTTTCAATGCCGTCACCTTTGGTTGAAAAAGGGATATGACTATGTTAGTGCGGGAAAATCATTCAATAATGAAGATGCAGTTGTGGAATTGGGTGTTGGTAAAAATATGGTTTCATCCATTCGCTTTTGGATGAAGGCATTTGACATCATTGACCAAAATGATAAACCCACAGTTTTTGCAAACAAACTTTTATCCGATAAAGGCTGGGACCCGTATATGGAAGACGAAGCCACATTATGGTTGCTGCATTACAATCTGGTAAAAAAGGGGCTTGCTTCATCCTATTTTCTAATCTTCAATGAACTTCGAAGGGAGAAGATTGAGTTTACTAAGGAGAACTTCATATCTTTTATCAAGCGTAAGGCCGAAAGTACGGGGTCTTTTCAGGTTAATGAAAAAACATTAGCAGAAGATTTTGGTGTGATGGCAAAGATGTATATCCGGTCGGATGCCCAAAGCAAAGACAAAGAGGATACATTCTCCGGACTGCTTACGGAATTGGATTTAATCAAAAGCTACGGCAAAAGAGGTGAAGAGTACTATGTAATTGAAAATACAGAAAAGGTAGAACTACCCGATGATGTGCTGTTATTCGCTATATTGGATTTTGAAGGGTTTGATATGTCGGTAAGTCTTTCGTCAATTGAGCAGGAGACTAACAGCGCGGGGGCTGTTTTCGCTATTAACCGGACAGGTTTGGTAAATAAGATTGAGAGCATTGTCGGTAAAAACAAATGGATAACATTTACTGATCATGCTGGAATCAAAGAAATACAGTTTAAGAAAAAACCAGAAGCACTAGACATTTTAGAAACATATTATGCCAACTAAATTCACAACATCTGTCAATATAATCAGGGATTCAAAACGGGAGTTAAACTATATCCCAACGCCCAATGCAACACGTGTGGTGAATCAGATATGCAATGATTTTAAACGGGGAACACGTTCGTTTAACATCATCGGTTCATACGGTACCGGGAAGTCGTCCTTTTTATGGGCATTCCAGCAAAGCCTAATGGGGATAAAAAAACATTTCTCCATAAATCTCTTACCTAGTCCAAGCGTAAAGTTTGTAAACATTGTTGGGGAGTATAAGTCAATCAAGGAGGCTTTTGCCGATCATTTTAATGTAAAGAATAATCGTAACCTCGCAGAGAATATTTTTTCAGAGATATTCAACAGCTACCATGATTTGGGCAAAAGAAACCCAATCTTATTTTTAATTATAGACGAGTTTGGTAAATTTCTGGAGTATGCTGCTCAGAACGAACCAGAGAAGGAATTATACTTCATTCAGCAGTTGGCTGAGTTTGTCAATGACCCGGATAATAATATCCTGCTCTTTACAACTGTTCATCAAAACTTTGATGCTTACGCTATTTCCCTTACCTCTTCACAGAAGCAGGAATGGACAAAGGTAAAAGGTCGCTTCAGGGAAATCACGTTTAATGAGCCAGTGGAGCAGCTTTTGTTTTTGGCATCTGAACATCTCAACACAAGGGTATCAGCCAAGGCGGCAAATAAAGAGATTAACAAAGCGGTTGATTTATTCTTAAAATCAAAGGCATTCAGTACTAATGCTGATTATGTTTCAGAGATTGCCGAGAAGCTTTATCCGTTGGATATATTTTCTGCAAACATCATTACAACTTCTTTGCAGAAGTACGGACAGAATGAACGCTCCTTGTTTTCATTTCTGGAATCAACCGATAACACCGGGATTATTTATCACACGCAGGAAAGCAATGCGTTCTACAACATTGCTCACGTGTATGATTACCTGATATTCAATTTTTATTCCTTCATCAACTCTCGCTATAATCCAGATTTTGCCTCATGGCAGGCGATTAAAATCGGACTGGAAGAGACTGAAAGGGCATTTGATAAAGAAATTAGCAGCTATATCAAAATCATTAAAACCATTGGCTTGTTGAATATCTCTTCTGCTGCCGGGTCTGTTTTGGATAAGGCATTCTTAGTAAACTATGCCAAGGTATGTCTCGGAATAAATAATGCCGAAGAACTAATAGAAGGCTTGGAGAGGAAAAAAATTATCCTTTACCGTAATTACAGTAAGCGTTATGTGTTGTTTGAAGGAACAGATCTGGATATTCAATCGGCACTTATAGAGGCTGGAAATAAAGTAAGCGATGTTACTGATGTAACAACCCTGCTGAATAAGTATTATCAGCTTCCACCAATTATTGCCAAGGAGGAGACATACAAAAAAGGAGCACCGCGTTTATTTGAATACAGAATATCTGAGCAGTTATTGCATGAGGCTCCGCAGGACGAAATTGACGGGTTTATTAACCTGGTTTTTAATGACAAGTTAAAAACAACCGATGTCATTGAGCAATCAAAAAAAGAAAAAGAGGCCATACTGTATGGTTACTATAAAAACTCTAAATCAATAAAAGAGCTGCTTTTTGAAATCGAAAAAACTCGGAAAGTAATCGAGGAAAATGAGGGAGATAAAGTTGCGGTACGTGAATTGAATAATATCGTTACACATCAGCAAAACTTGCTAACCCATAAAATACTAAATAACTTCTACAGTTCGAAGAAGGAAGTGGTTTGGGTATTTAAGGGGGAAGAGTATATTGTTGAAAACAGACGTGATTTTAATAAGCTATTATCATTCATCTGTGGTAAAGTATATTCCAAAGCTCCGATATTTAACAATGAATTAGTTAATAAGCACAAAATATCTGCTTCAATTCATACGGCAAAGAAAAGTTATTTCAAAGCATTGGTGACTAGCTGGGATAAGCTGGACTTGGATTTTCCAAAGGATAAATTCCCCCCTGAGAAAACAATCTATTTATCATTGCTTAAAAGCAATGGAATCGAGTTGTATTCAGATGATGTAACCAAAGGCATAACGGTTAACAGTGATAACAATTTTCATCATCTTTGGAATGCGTCAGTTGAGTTTTTAGAGAGTGCAAAAGTATCGAGGCGCAAGGTTTCTGAGTTAAACAAAATTCTAAGCCAAAGGCCTTACAAGCTTAAACAGGGGTTAATTGACTTCTGGGTTCCGAGTTTTTTATTCATCAACCGTGATGACTATGCCTTGTTCAATGAAAATGGATACATCCCTTTCATCAATGAGGAAGTACTGGAGTTAATGACCAAATATCCGGATGACTATGAAATTAAGACCTTTGCTATTGAAGGAGTAAAGCTTGATATTTTCAATAGTTACCGATTGTTCCTGAATCAGCATTCAAAGGAAAAGTTGAGTAACGCTACTTTTATTGAAACGATTAAGCCATTCCTGACTTTCTATCGCAGCCTTCCAGAGTACTCCAGAAATACCAAACGTTTATCTAAGGAGGCATTAAGTATTCGTGATGCCATCTCAAATTCCAAAGACCCGGAACAAACGTTCTTTGAAGATTTCCCGGCTGCTTTAGGCTTCAGTGTAGAGAAAATTCAAAGTTCAAAATCGGATTTGCAGAAGTACATTATAAAACTACAAAACGCAATTCGCGACTTGAGAACATGTTTTGATGAGTTGATTAACCGGGTCGAGTTGTTCATTCAGTCTGATATTGTTGGTGATGATATTCCGTTCGAGGAATATAAAGAACAATTGCAAGCGAGGTATAAGAAGCTTAGGAGGCATTTATTACTCCCGGCTCAAAGGACATTTGTTCAACGTTTGGATTCGGAGTTGGATGATAAAAAGGCATGGCTGAATTCGCTTGTACAATCACTTACCGGAACGACACTGGAAAAGCTGAAGGATGAAGATGAAATCTTGGTCTATGATCGTTTCAAATCAATGATTTTGGAATTGGATAGCTTAACCAATATATCAAAATCAGATTTTTCTGAAGATAAAGAGGACGTAATGAGTCTTGAGATAAACTCATTCATTGATGGGGTCAACAGGAAGCTTGTTCGCCTTCCAAAAAATAAAAAGGACGAGATTCGGGGGATTGAAAATACAATCAGGACAAAGCTATCCGCAGACCGTACTTTGAATATTGCAGCTTTAGCCAATCTATTAAAAGAATTGCTGAAAAAATGAGTAAAGTAAGACATGTATTGGGTATATCGGGAGGTAAAGATAGTGCAGCATTGGCTATCTACATGAAGGATAACTATCCGGATTTAGATATCGAGTATTACACTTCAGATACGGGTAAGGAACTTGATGAAACATACAAGCTGATAGATAATCTGGAGGTAAGATTGGGTAAGAAAATAATCCGGCTGGCAGGTGCTGAGAATAGCCCGGAATTACCCTTTGACCATTTTTTGAAGATGTACGGAGGCTTTTTGCCATCTTCCAATTCAAGATGGTGTACAAAGAAGCTAAAGCTTGACCCGTTTGAGAAGTTTGTGGGCAATGATCCCGTAATCTCTTATGTAGGAATCAGGGGGGATGAAGACCGGGAAGGCTATATTTCAAAAAAGACCAACATTCAATCAATATTTCCTTTTCGCAGAAACATCTGGAGTGAGGATGTGATATCTAAAGTTCTTTCCAATAGTAATATCAATAGTGTAGTTGAACTATTTGATTTGGTTTCGGAGAATGGAAAAACGGAGCGTTACCGGGAGATATTGTTGATGCCATTGAGTCCAACTTTTAGCCAGCAACAGAAGTTAAATCAACTCCTGGACTTGGGGTTAAGAGAGTTCAATAGGCTTGTTTTTGCGTTCATAAAATCCACGTCATACCCATTAGCAAGTGAAGCGTACTTCCCGTTGGTTGAAAATGAGGATGTATTAATCCGAGAAGATATTTTTAGAATTCTGGAAACAAGTGGTGTAGGTGTTCCTGAATATTATAAAGAAGTTGAATTTGAGGTGAACGGAAAAAAAGGTGCTTATGCCCGCAGCCGTTCAGGTTGTTTCTTTTGTTTTTACCAGCAAAAAATCGAGTGGGTTTGGCTCTATGAGCAGCACCCGGAACTTTTTCTTAAGGCAATGGAATATGAGAAAGATGGCTATACATGGATTCAGGACGAATCTTTAGCCGATCTGATCAAACCAGAGCGAATAACTAAGATTAAAGAAGAGTATATTAAGCGTTCTGAACGTAACAGCATAAAGAATGCCCAATCACCCTACCTGCTTGATATCCTCTCGGAGGCTGAGGTAGAAGGTTGTGCGAGTTGCTTTATTTAAGTCCAATGACAGATAAAAACTCACAATCAGAAAATCCGCTTACTCCTGAAACTATTAATTTTTCAGTAGATGCTGGTATAATCAATAGACTCGGAAGAGAGTTGGTTGGACGTGCAGAGACTGCCGTTTCGGAGTTGATCAAAAATGCTTATGATGCAGATGCGAGATTAGTGAAGCTAAATTTTATAGAATCAATTAGTGTTGGTGGAACACTAATTATTGATGACGATGGAAGTGGAATGACCAGAGATGATTTAGCAAAAGGCTTTATGAAATTATCTTCAACAGCCAAAATACATGAGCCTTTATCTCCTAAGTTTGGTCGACATAGGGCCGGACGAAAGGGAATTGGTCGTTTCGCAACGCAGTTTCTAGGAGAAAATTTGACAATAATTACTCAAACGGAGGATTCACAAAATGCTATAAAACTTACAATTAACTGGAATGAATATTTGATGGACACGGAACTATCAAGTGTATCAAATACTGTGGAGATGGTTCCAAAAGAGAAAGAACACGGTACTATTCTAAAGATTGAAAATCTCCGACAGTCCTGGTCTGACGCCCAAATAAGGAGGGTTTTTAGATACGTTTCAGATTTATTACAACCGTCATTTTTATCTCAAAAGAGTGAAGAAATGCGTATTGCTCAACAGAACGATGAATCTTTTCTAGTAGAGTGTATTCGAACTGAAAATGGTCTAGAAAGTACTATTGTAGACATAAACAAAACTTTGTTTACAAATGCCTTGGCAGAAATTGAAGGCTTTGTGGATAGCGAGCACAGAGCCTTTGCGAGCGTTATAAATACTGGATTTGAGATTAATGATGAAGATATTCCAATTAGTGCAAACGCAAAATCTACAGATAGTCATTCAGATTATCGATTATTAAAAGACATTCATTTCAAAGCATATTATTTTATTTATGCTCGACACGAATACTATAGAAATGGTATATCAAAACTTGAATTAAACAATATAGAAAATATTGCTGAAACTAGTTCAGGTATTCGTGTTTATAGAAACGGTTTTAGGGTGCTACCATATGGAGAAATTGGGGATGACTGGTTGCGACTTGATAGAAGACGAACTCCAATTGAAATTGCCTTTGATGAAGAAAATGTAAAGTTTAACATACCGCATACAAATAAGAATTTCTTTGGTTTTGTGGAAGTAATCGATAAAGAAGGTGTTTTATTTGAAGAAACCGCTAGTCGAGAAGGATTAATTGAAAACGAGGCTCTTGAAGAGTTAAAAGATTTTGTAAGAAAGGCAATCATAGTTGGAATTAGGCGATTATCTCCATTTATTTACGTAGAAAAGGAGAAACGCGAATCAGCAAGAAGTGAGCGAAAAACAATTAAAGAAAAGGTTCAAGATATACAATCCAAGATAGAAGAATTTACTAGTTCAACGGATGCCGATTCTGAGAGTCAAAGTAGTTCAAATACTGCGGACGCAATAGAGGTAAAAGCTATGCTTGATGACCTTAATGTTGACTTGAAAGAAATACTTGATGAATTGGCAATGCTTAGGATCCTTGCAACATTGGGCATAACGATCGGTGAATTTACCCATGAAATCATTCAGTTTCCAGTATTTTTCCATAGCAAATTGAAAAGTATGCTTTTGACAGAGACGGATGCCGAAAAGCGAGAAAGTTTAGAGCAGGTAGTAGAAAAGATAAATCATCTTGATACTTATACATCTTATTTTAATGATGCCGTGAGTCGGAATGCTAAACGAGACTTAGAATTTATAGAGATGAGGCGTGTAATAAAGCCATTCATGGAAAGTATAAAGTGGGATTTTGAACATGAAGGAATCACGGTCGAAGATGACATCCAAGGATATGATCTTTTTACTTGTCCTATGCACCCTTCCGAATGGCACTCTATTTTATTAAATTTATATACAAATTCTAAAAAAGCGTTAAGACGAGCAAAACCCAAAGTTAAGAAGATAAAAATTGTTTCAGGAAAAGATGATAAATGTGTTTTCTTAGAGTTCCATGATAATGGAGATGGAATTCCTGATGAGCATAGGCTAAGAATTTTCGATGCGTTCTTTACTACTTCGACCCCAGCCGGTTCAAATGCAATTGCGAGTGATCATATGGTTGGGTCTGGATTAGGGTTGAAAATTCTGAAAGATATAATTTCTGAATACAAAGGAGAGATATACGTAGCCGAACCAACCGATGAGTATAATACATGCATAAAAATCGAAATTCCTAAAGCATCTGATGAACAAATTGAAAACTTAGAAATGTAAAGTTATGGTAAAAGAAATCACATATCTATATCTTGATGACAATGAAAAAGAGGTGCGAGAAGGAGATGTTGACTTAATTAATGAGAGTTCTGCTCGAATCGACATAAAAACAGATTTCCCTTCAAGTTGGAGGCATAGAGCAGCACAAATTCTAGCCGACTTAAATTCTATAGATGGCTTAATTTTAGATTGGGAGCTCACGAATCACAGTAAAAAAGCCATTGAAGAAGCAGATCATGCTGAAGAGATTGATTATTCAGCGGAGTCATTAGCAGAGCATATTCGGATAACGATTACTCAACAAGCTAAAAAAGATATTCCGATTATCATTTGTTCAGCCGATAGAAATAAGGTCTTTACCACATTCCAACTAAAGGAGCAAACGAGTAAGGATCTTTTTGATTTAGCATTCATAAAAAAGGATCTTTTTGTCGATAAAATCAATCTTATTGAGCCGCAGCTATATGACTTGGCTTTAGTATATAAACAGCTCAGTCATCCAGCTGATGTTAATGTTGAAACCGTCTTGCAAATAGCCGTAGAGAAGCTAGAGTATTTGGATATTCGATTTATTGATCGATTGAAAACGATGCTTGAAACTAAATCTACACACGATATAGTTCAATTTTTGCTAAGAGAATTTATTGAGAAGGAAGGTATTCTTATAAATGAAGATGTCCTAGCCGCTCGGTTAGGCATTGATAAAGTTTCATCCAAGGAAAATTGGATAAAGCTTAGAGATATTATTATAGGAGGAGGTATATCTTACACCGGTTTGCTAAATATTGGATGGCTCCGATTCTGGGCTTTTGAGGTAGAGCTTTGGTGGCAAAGGTATTTCCCCGAAACAGACCTTCGAATATCAGGTGCTACAGCTAGAGTAGCTAAATTAAATGAGAGGTTTGAGCTAGAATTAGCACCTGCAGAACGCATCAAGTTCTGTACGAGTGATGAATATTGGACTATTTGTTATGGGTTGAATCGGCCTATTGATCCAATTGATGGATTTAGAATTGGCGAAGATCCCTCTTATCCTTGGCAAAATTGGCAATATGTCTCGGCATTAGCAGAACTAGAAAAAACTTCAACTACAGAATGGCGGATTAATGTACTAGACAGAGAACAATATAAGCAGGTGAAGGATCTTATCATTAAAAGAAAATAGAATGATTAGCATAATAGAACCTAAAACCGAATTTAAGAGTTTTTTTATCCTTTTGTCTAAAGATAAATGGTTTAATAGCGTTGCCGACCATCATCAATTAGATAGAATATTAGAAACATGTCATAAGGTT